>CANFIE010000108.1 GCA_947446625.1 Acetobacteraceae bacterium
GAGACCAGCTCGGGCACTGGCTGCCCCCCCAATCTGTCCACGCCCTGGTGAATGTGAAGCCCCGCCAGCGGACATTCGCTGGCCATCCAGCCCTTGTTGGCCTGCGCCACGTTGCGCGCCACCGGGCGGCCCACCTTCAGCGCGGTCTCAAAGTTTTCCTGCTTGTATCCCCAGCTGCCGCCATGGCCCGAGCACCGCTCGATGACGTTCAGGTCTATCTCGGGGATCAGCCGCAGCATCTCGGCGCCCTTCTGGCCGAAATTCTGCGCCCGGCTGTGACAGGCGATGTGGATGGAAACGCCGCCCGGCACGGTTGCCATGCCCGGGGCCATGCCTTCCTTGCGGGCAATATCCACCACGTATTCGGAAAGGTCGAAGCTCGCCTTGGCCAGCTTCGCCACCGCCGCATTCTCCGGCACAATCAGCGGCCATTCGAATTTCAGCATCAGCGCGCAGGACGGCACCAGGGCAATCACGTCCCAGCCTTCGTCAATCCACTTGCCCAATTCCTGCGCCACCTTGTCGGCGGCTGCGGCCACACCGGCAATGTTGCCCTGCTCCAGCAGCGGCATGCCGCAGCAGCCGGGATGCACCACCTCGGTCCGCACGCCGTTCTGCGCCAGCACGGCACGGGCGGCCAGCCCAATCTCCGGCGCGTTGTAGTTGGGGAAGCAGGTGGCGTAGATCACCGCCTTGCGGCCAAAGCCCGGCGCCGCCTCGTTCACCGCCGGTGCGTCGGCATGGGCGCGCAGCGTCAGGCTCTGCCCGACATAGCGCGGCAGCACGGCCTCGCGGTGCATCCCGGCCACCTTCTCCACCAGCGGCCGCAGCGGCCCGCCCTGTTCAGTGGCGAAATTGGCCAGCGCCGGCACAAAGCTGGCCAGCACGCCATTGCGGTCGGTCTGCGCCAGCTGCGCATCCACAAAGGGCACGCCGTTCTTCTTCGCCTCCACCGCGCGGTAGCGCAGCATCAGGTGCGGAAAATCCAGGTTGAACGAGTGCGGCGGCACATAGGGGCACTTCGTCATGTAGCACATGTCGCAGAGCGTGCAGGCCTCCACGATCGGCTTGAAGTCCTTGCTGTCCACGCTGTCCAGCTCGCCGGTCTTGCTCTCATCCACCAGGTCGAACAGGCGCGGGAAGCTGTCGCACAGGTTGAAGCAGCGGCGGCAGCCATGGCAGATGTCGAGGACGCGGTGCATCTCCGCATCCAGCTTGGCCTCGTCCCAGAAATCCGGCTCGCGCCAGGCAATCGGATGACGGGTCGGCGCTTCCAGGCTGCCTTCACGCATGTCTTCAACTTCCCCTGTTCGCAAATGGAAAGGGGGACGGGATCGCTCCCATCCCCCTCACGCAACGCACTCAGCCGTAATGGCTTACTTCAGTTCGTCCAGCGCGCGCTGGAAGCGGCCGGCATGGCTGCGCTCGGCCTTGGCCAGCGTCTCCATCCACTCGGCAATTTCCTCAAAGCCTTCTTCACGCGCGGTGCGCGCCATGCCCGGATACATGTCGGTGTATTCGTGCGTCTCGCCGGCCACGGCGGCCTTCAGGTTGTCGCCGGTCTTGCCAATCGGCAGGCCGGTCGCCGGGTCGCCAACGGCTTCCAGGAATTCCAGGTGGCCATGGGCATGGCCGGTCTCGCCTTCGGCGGTGCTGCGGAACACCGCGGCCACGTCGTTGTAGCCTTCCACATCGGCCTTCTGCGCGAAGTACAGGTAACGGCGGTTCGCCTGGCTTTCGCCAGCAAACGCGGCCTTCAGGTTTTCTTCGGTCTTGCTGCCCTTGAGCGCGGCCATGGTGCCCCTCCTGTCTGGGTTAAGGAATCTCAGGCGGAAATCCGTACCGCCACAACGCCCGATATGACATAGCGTTTCTGGTGTCACCAATGAATAGTTTCCCGCATTGGCAGGCCCGGATTTCCCCTCCACCACCCTTGGCCCGGCCCGGCCCAGCCCCGGCTATTGCGGCGACCTGCGCGGGCGGGTAACTGCGCGGTAACGCTGTGGGGACCGCGACCAATGGACGAACTGACGCCAGACCAGGTGAAGCTGCGGGACCAGGCCCGCGAATTGGCCCAGGAAGCCGCCGCCCAGGCCGCCGAGACCGACCGCACCGAGCAGTACCCCTGGCCCATGGTGCGCCGCATGACCCAGGCGGGCTTCATGGGCATGACCCTGCCGCGCGAATATGGCGGCAAGGGCGCCAGCTATTTCGACGCCGTGCTGGTGATTGAGGAACTGGCAAAAGCCTGCGCCGTGTGCGGCCGCATTGCGGTGGAAGCCAATATGGGCGCGGTTGGCGCCGTCATGGCCTATGGCACCCCGGCGCAGAAGAAACAGGCGGCCGACCTCGTGCTGGCCGGCGACAAGCCCGCCATCTGCATCACCGAGCCCGAGGCCGGCTCCGCCGCCACCAACATGACCACCCGCGCGGTGAAGCAGGGCGACCGCTACGTCATCAACGGGGTGAAGCACTGGATCACCGGCGCCGGCATCTCCCGCCTGCACCTCATCTTCGCCCGCGTGATGGAGGATGGGCAGGACCAGGGCATTGGCGGCTTCCTGGTGGTGCGGAACGAGGTGAACGACCCCGCCGCCCTGGTCATCCACCATCGCCACCGCGCCATGGGCCTGCGCGGCATCCCGGAAGCCGAGGTGCGCTTCGAAGGCCTGGAAGTGGCCGAGGAGATGGTGCTGCGCGCCCCCGGCGGCTGGGGCCGAGGCTTCGCCCACCTGATGGACGCCTATAACGGCCAGCGCGTCGGCGCCGCCACCGTGGCCCTGGGCATTGCCGCCGGCGCCTATGAACACGCGCTCGCCTTCGCCCAGCGCCGCGAGCAATTCGGCCGCCCCATCGCGGAGTTCCAGGGCATCCACTGGATGCTGGCGGATATGAGCATCAAGCTGGAGGCCGCCCGCGCCCTGGTCTGGCGCGCCGCCCGCAGCGCCGGCCCGGCCGGCTTCCCCAACCGGCTCTATGCCGCACAAGCCAAGGTGCTGGCGGCGGATACCGGCGTGGAAGTGACCAACATGGCGCTCCAGGTCTGGGGCGCCCAGGGCTACTCGCGGGACAACCCCATGGAGCGTGCGGTGCGCGACGCCCGCATGTTCCCCATTGCCGGCGGCACCGCCCAGGTGCTGCGCACCCAGGTGGCCGAGCAGATCCTGGCCCGCAAGCTGCCGCAAACGCGAGACGGCTTCACCCGCCAGGCCGAAGCCGCCGCCCGCAAGCTGGCAGCGGAATAGGGCAGCATTGCTGTCTTATCGGGCCAGCTATGTCAGAAAAGCTGTCCTTCTTGTCTGTTGCGCGTTTTAGGCTTACCAAGCAATCAACGAAACAGAGCAGGGCGTCATGAGCACTGGTAATTTCCCCATCACCCGGACCACCACCCCCAAGCCCAAGCCGGCTGATGACAGCCTGAGCTTCGGCAAGGTGCTGACCGACCATATGTTCGTGATGGACTACACCGATGGCAAAGGCTGGCACTCGCCGCGCATCGTGCCCTACGCCCCCTTCAGCATCGACCCCGCGACCACGGTGCTGCACTACGGCCAGGCGATCTTCGACGGCCTCAAGGCCTTCCGCGGCGATGACGGCCAGATCCGCCTGTTCCGCGCCCAGCGCCATGCCGAGCGGCTGAACATCTCGGCCAAGAAGATGTGCATCCCGGAAATGCCGGTGGACATCATCCGCCAGAGCTTCGACGCCCTGGTGGCGGTGGATGCCGACTGGGTGCCCCGCAAGCCCGGCACCGCGCTCTACCTGCGCCCCACCGTCATCGCCACCGACGTGATGCTGGGCGTGCACCCGGCGCACAATTACATCTACTTCCTGATCCTGTCCCCGGTGGGCAGCTACTATAAGGAAGGCGTGAAACCCGTAAAAATCCTGGCCTCCGACAAGCACGTCCGCGCCGTGCAGGGCGGGTTGGGCGAGGCCAAGACCGCCGCCAACTACGCCGCCTCCCTCTCGGGCCAGGCCGAGGCCGAGGCGCAGGGCTACACCCAGGTGCTGTGGCTGGACGGCGTGCACCGCAAGTACATCGACGAAGTCGGCACCATGAACATCATGGTTCGTATCGGTGACGAGGTGATCACCCCGCCGCTGGCCGGCACCATCCTGGCCGGCGTTACCCGCAACAGCTCGCTGCAGCTGATGCGCGACTGGGGCCTCAAGGTGACCGAGCGCGCCATCACCATTGATGAGGTGATGCAGGCCGGCCGCGACGGGACGCTGAAGGAAATGTGGGGCACCGGCACCGCGGCCGTGGTCAGCCCGGTGGGCACGCTGGGCTACAAGGGTGAGGACATCCTCATCAATGGCGGCGTGACCGGCGAGGTGACCCAGCGCCTCTACGACAACATCGTGGGCCTGCAATACGGCCGCTCGAATGACGCGCATGGCTGGATGAGCGTGGTGCCGGTCTGAGGCCCTCGACACGAGGCGGGTAAGGGAAGGGGGCGCCTGGCGCAATATCCATTCTGGTGAAATCATCAGAATGGATTTCTTGCTCCCGCATCAAACAAGCATGGGGCACCCTGTACCCCATGCGCCCCCTTTGCAATTCAGGCCCCTTGGTCAGGCCTTCGGCGCCGGGTGGGTCGGGTCCACCCAAAACACCTGCTCAACGGCTTCGGCCGGCTCAATATCCAGGTTCACCGCCACCGCCTCATTGTCGGAACGCACCAGCACGCAGCGCAGCACCTCGTCCGGGCTGGCATTGATCTCCTGGTGCGGCACCCAGGGCGGCACGAAAATAAAATCGCCCGGCCCGGCTTCGGCGGTGAACTCCAGCTTCTCGCCCCAGCGCATCCGCGCCCGGCCGCTGACAATGAAGATCACGCTCTCCAGGTGGCCGTGGTGGTGCGCCCCGGTCTTGGCATTGGCGTGGATATGCACGGTGCCGGCCCACAGCTTCTGCGCGCCCACGCGGGCGGCGTTGATGGCGGCGGCGCGGTTCATGCCCGGGGTCTGCGCGGTGTTGGTGTCCAGTTGGTCGCCGGGTATCACCCGCACGCCGCTGTGCTTCCAGCCGTCGGGCGGGGTTTCATGCCCAGGGGACGTGGTGTGGTCATGGCCGTCATGCGGCATGCTGGTTTCTTTCCTCAAGCTGCCCCGCATGTGGCCCAGCCACGCACGGTTGACAATCCCGTCCCTGATCCGTAAACGCGCCGCTCTCCAACGAGATCAGTCAGATGAAGATTCGTAACAGCCTGAAGAGCGCCAAGCTGCGCGACAAGAACTGCGTTGTGGTCCGCCGTCGCGGCCGCATCTACGTTCTGAACAAGAAGAACCCGCGCCTGAAGGCCCGCCAGGGCTGAAGCCGCTGTTCTGGCCTTCGGGCCAGGACAAGGGATGCAAAACGCCGCCAGGGTTCGCCCTGGCGGCTTTTTGTGTATCCGGGCTACTGCGGCGTCAGTTCCTCGGTGCCCATGCCGGCACCAATGGTCCAGTAGCCGCGCAGCTTGCCGTCGCGCTGCACCTCAAAGGTGGCCACGCCCACTTGGCCGCTGGTGGAATAGCCCACGGCCAACACGCCGCCCTGCACCACGCCAAGGCCCTGCACCATCAGGTCGCCTACCTGCCAGGTCACCAGCCAGGCGGAACCCTCGCCGGCGCGCAGTTGCAACCGGCCCTGATACATCGAGCCATCGGGGTTCTGGCCCTCAACGGCGTAAAAACCTTCACGCATTTGGGCAGCGGCCGGGGCGGTCAGGGCGGTGGCAAGCCCCAGCGCCAGCAGGCTGCCAAGCAGGAAGCGTCGCATGTTATGATCCCGAAGCAAATGTGCCGGGAGACTGCCGCGCCGCGTCTTTTGCCGCAACCCCAATGGGTGCTTGCCGAACGGCCCCGCCGGCCCGACATTGCCGGAAAGTCCGAAGCTGGAGCGCCCAATCCATGATCCCCTTGCCGGCCCCCAAGCCCGAGGTGCTCGCCGCCCGCGAGCAGATCGTCGCCGCCCTGCGCGCCCTGGTGCCGGGAGACGGCGTCATCAGTGAAGCCCTGCGCCTGAAGCCCTACGAGACCGATGGCCTGTCCGCCTATCGGCAGCCGCCCATGGCCGTGGTGCTGCCCAACACCACGGAACAGGTGGCCGCGGTGCTGAAATACTGCAACGAAAAGGGCGTGCGCGTGGTGCCGCGTGGCGCCGGCACCAGCCTCTCAGGCGGCGCCCTGCCGTTGGCCGATGCCGTGGTCATGGGCCTGATGCGGATGAACCGCATCAAGGAAGTGGACTACGAAAACCGCCTGGCGGTGGTGGAAGCCGGCGTGACCAACCTCGGCATCACCAAGCATGTGGAAGCCGATGGCTTCTTCTACGCGCCAGACCCCTCCAGCCAGCTCGCCTGCATGATAGGCGGCAACGTCATGATGAATTCGGGCGGCGCCCATTGCCTGAAATACGGCGTCACCGCCAACAACCTGCTCGGCCTCACCTTCGTGACCATTGAAGGCGAGATCGTGCAGATCGGCGGCCGCCACCTGGACGCCACGGGCTATGACTGGCTCGGCCTCATCACCGGCAGCGAAGGCCAGTTGGGCGTGGTCACGGAAGTCACCGTCCGCATCCTGCGCGGGCCGGAAGGCGCCCGGGCCATGCTCGCCGCGTTCGATTCCATCGAGGTCGCCGGCCAGGCGGTGGACGCCATCATCGGCAGCGGCATTATCCCGGTCGCGCTGGAGTTCATGGACCGGCCCTGCATCCATGCCTGCGAGGCCTTCGCCCATGCCGGCTACCCGCTGGATGCCGAGGCGATGCTGATCATCGAGGTTGAGGGCAATGTCGAGGAGCAGGACCGGCTGCTCGGCTGGATCAAGGAGATCTGCAACCGCTTCAACCCCATCAGCCTGAAGGTGGCGGAAACGGCGGAGGAGAGCCTGGCGATCTGGAAGGGCCGCAAGGGCGCCTTCGGTGCGGTCGGCCGCATCAGCCCCGACTATCTCTGCATGGACGGCACCATCCCCACCGGGGAACTGCCCTTCGTGCTGAAGCGCATCGGCGAGATGAGCCAGAGCTACGGCCTGCAGGTGGCCAATGTGTTCCATGCCGGCGACGGCAACCTGCACCCGCTCATCATGTTTGACGCCAACAACGAAGCCAGCTTCCACGCGGCGGAAAACTTCGGCGCCGATATCCTCAAGCTCTGTGTCGAGGTCGGCGGCTGCCTGACCGGCGAACACGGCGTGGGCATCGAGAAGCGCGACCTGATGACGGTGCAATTCACCCCGCCCGAGCTTGACCAGATGCGCGACCTGAAGGCAGCGTTCGACCCGCAATGGCTGCTGAACCCGGCCAAGGTCTTCCCGCTGGAAGGCAATGCGGCGTTTGACATTCAGCCGGTGAACCAGGCCGCATGAACTGCTCGACCATCATCCCCAAGACCGAGGCCGCGGTGGCATCCACCGTGCAATCGGCCAGTTCGCTTGGCATCTCGCTGGCCATTGAAGGCAATGGCAGCAAGCGCGGCCTGCTGCGCCCCATGCGCGCCGGCCGCACCATCAGCCTGCGCGGGCTCAGCGGCATCACGCTGTATCACCCCACCGAACTCATCATCTCCGCCCAGGCCGGCACGCCGCTGCCCGAGATTGAGGCCGCCCTGGCCGAGCACGGCCAGCACCTCATCGCCGAACCTCCCGCCCTCACCGCCATGTTCGGCGCCGAACGCCCGGCCACCATCGGCGGCATCGTCGCCACCAACCTCTCCGGCCCGCGCCGCATCGCCTGGGGCGCCATGCGGGACCACGTCATGGGCATCCGCGCCGTCAACGGCAAAGGCGAGGTGTTCCGCTCCGGCGGCCGGGTGCTGAAGAACGTCACCGGCCTGGACCTCTGCAAGCTGCTCACCGGCAGCCACGGCACGCTCGGCATCATCACCGAGGTAACGCTGAAGGTGCTGCCCGCGCCGCAGGCCACCGGCACCGTCAGCATCCGCGTCGCTTCGCTGGAACAGGGCGTCGCCGCGCTCTCGGCCGGGCTGGGCAGCCCGTTCAGCGTTACCGGCGCCGCGCTGATACCGGAAGATGGTGGCGGCATCGCCCATCTCCGCATTGAGGATTTCGAACAATCCGTCGCCTATCGCTGCGGCAAGCTGCGCGAGGCCCTGGCCCGTTTCGGCGAAGCCACGGTGCAGGCGGACAGCGCCGCGCTGTGGCAGGGCATCCGCGAGGCAACCACGCTGGGCGCCACGGCCGAGGAAGCCATCTGGCGCCTCTCGGTGCAGCCCTCGGCCGCGCCCGCCGTGGTGGCGGCGCTGCGGGCAGCCGGCGGCAGCAAATTCCTGCTCGACTGGGGCGGTGGCCTCATCTGGGTGGCCGCCGTGGCCAGCGCGGAAGCGCATGCCGCCGTGGTGGCCGCCGCCCTGGCCGCCCAGGGCAGCTACACCCTGTTCCGCGCGCCCGAGGACCTGCGCGCCAGCGTGCCGGTGATGCCGGACGAACCGCGGGCATTGACCGCCATCGCCCGCCGGGTGAAGGCGGTGATGGACCCCTGCGGCCTGCTCAACCCCGGTCGCATGCGTGCCGGCCAGTAACCGGAACTGAGACATCATGCAGACCACCTTCACCGCCGAGCAGCTGAAGGATTCCGCCACGCGGGAATCCAACACCATCCTGCGCACCTGCGTGCATTGCGGCTTCTGCACCGCCACCTGCCCCACCTTCCAACTGCTGGGTGACGAACTCGACAGCCCGCGTGGCCGCATCTACCTGATCAAGGACATGCTGGAGAGTGGCCGCCCCGCCACCGAGGAAGTGGTCCGCCATGTGGACCGCTGCCTGTCCTGCCTCAGCTGCATGACCACCTGCCCGAGCGGCGTGAACTACATGCACCTGGTGGACCACGCCCGCGAATACATCGAGCACACCTACCAGCGCCCGCTGCCGGAACGCCTGCTGCGCCGCACCCTGGCCTTCGTGCTGCCCAAGCCCGGCCGCTTCCGCCTGGCGCTGCGTGGCGCCGCTTTGGCCCGGCCCTTTGTGGGCCTGCTGCCGCAGGGCCTGTTCCGCACCCGGGTGCAGGCCATGCTGAAGCTGGCGCCCAAGCGCCTGCCGCCGCCCGAGCCGATGCAGCAGCCCCAGGTCCACAAGGCCCAGGGCGAAAAGCGCGGCCGCGTCGCCCTGCTCACCGGCTGCGCCCAGCAGGTGCTGGACCCCGGCATCAACGCCGCCACCATCCGCCTGCTCACCCGCATGGGCATCGAGGTGGTCATCCCCCCCGGCCAGGGCTGCTGCGGTGCGCTGACCCACCACATGGGGCAAACGTCCAAATCCATGGCCGCCGCCCGCGCCAATCTGCGCGCCTGGGGCAAGGCCATCGAGAAGGGCGGGCTGGACGCCGTGGTCATCAACGCCAGCGGCTGCGGCACCACGGTGAAGGATTACGGCTTCATGTTCCGGGATGAGAAGCCGAAGTGGAAATCCCGCGCCGAGCAGGTTTCCGCCCTGGCCATGGACATCACCGAGGTTCTGGCCAAGTTCAACTACGCGCCGCTGCGCCCGACGCCCAACCTTACCGTGGCCTATCACAGCGCCTGTTCGCTGCAACACGGCCAGAAGATCACCGCCCTGCCCAAGCAATTGCTGCAAAAGGCCGGCTTCACGGTGAAGGAACCGGCGGAAGGCCACCTGTGCTGCGGCAGCGCCGGCACCTACAACCTGATGCAGCCCGAGATCGCCGGCCAGTTGAAGGCCCGCAAGCTGGAAAACCTCAACCGCACCGGCGCCCAACTCATCGCCGCCGGCAATATCGGCTGCCTGACGCAACTGGGCGATGGCAGCCTGCCCACCGCCCATACCGTGGAATTGCTGGACTGGATGGCCGGCGGCCCGGTGCCGCCCGCCGTGCGCGGCGTGCTGGGCGCGCGCCGAGAGCCGGTGGTTTAGGGCACGCCGGCCGGAATTAACCTGCCCGCAACCTTCCGGCATGCGATGAAGCTTGACGCGACCCCGCCCGGTCGGTTCGATCACCGCGCAAAGCAGGCTGGGCAGTCCCGGCTGCTATTCGGGGGGCAGGGCAATGCGGCAACTGAAGACC
>CANFIE010000109.1 GCA_947446625.1 Acetobacteraceae bacterium
CAGGCGGTGGCGGCGCCACGCCTGGTTGCACCGGCGGTTCCCCGCCCGGGCGCAGCCACAGCGCCAGCAACAAGGCCAGCAGCCCCGCCCCAATCAGCGCCACTCCACGCATGCCAACCCCCACCAGCCCAGTCCTGAGCATAGCATTAGCGCCTGCCCGCCCCGGAAAACAGCCGCCACGCAAATCGCTGCGCAAGCTGGCCGAAATCGTTATCCTCCCCGCAACCTATTCAGGATGTGCGGCATGAGCGAGAGCGGTTGGCAACGCGTGAAGGTGTGGGACGGCTGGGTCCGGCTGTTCCACTGGTCCCTCGTGCTGCTGGTGGAGGCGCAATGGGCCACGGCGGAACTGGGCCAAATGGAATGGCATTTCCGCTGCGGCTACCTGATTTTGGCGCTGCTGCTGTTCCGGCTGGCCTGGGGGCTGGTGGGCTCCGAGACCGCGCGCTTCGCCCGCTTCCTCAAATCCCCCGCCGCCGCCCTGGCGCATCTGCGCCACCTGACGCGGCGCGAGCCGGATACCGAGGTGGGCCACAACGCCGCCGGCGGCTGGATGGTGCTTGGCCTGCTCGGCCTGCTGCTGGCCCAGGTTGGCACCGGCTTGTTCGCCAATGAGGAACCGAGTGAAAGCTACGGCGCCCACGGCCCCTTCGCGCTGCGCATTGCCGATTCACTCAGCGCCCAACTGACCGAACTGCATGAGCTGCTGTTCAACGGCATTCTGGTGGCGGTGGCGCTGCATGTGCTGGCGGTGCTGACCTACGCGGTGCTGAAGCGGCACGACCTGGTGCGGCCGATGATCACCGGCTTCAAGCGCCTGCCGGCGGGTATTGCCGCGCCCCGGCTTGGCAGCCCCTGGTTGGCTCTGCCGCTGCTGGCGGCGGCACTGGGCATGGTGTGGTGGCTCAGCCTGCAAGGCGGCTGAAGAAGAAACCAAATGGCCCAGGGGTGTATCTCCCCCTGGGCCATTCAGAAAATCAGCGGGCGCGATACGTCCGGTGGCAGGCGCCGCAGGTCGGCCCCACAGCCTGCCACGCTGCCTGGAAGGCCGCGCCATCGCCGGTGGTGGCGGCGGTGCGCAGCGCCTGCAGCTTGGTCACCGTGTCATTCGCCGCCGAGGCAAAGCCGGCAGCGTCGCTCCAGATGGTCGGCAGCGCCTTGGTGTTGCCGCCAGTGGCGGAACCGGCCGGGAAGCGGCTGGGCACGGACTGGAAGACGTGGAGCATCTCATCAATGTTGCCGGCGAACTGCGCGCCCGCGCCGCGCGCATCGGCCACGGCCTTCATCGCGGTCATGTGCTCGCCCATGCGCTTGAAGCTGGCCTGGCGCTGCGCGATCACATCGCTCTGCGCCACGGCCACGCCGCCACCCACCACGGCGAGAACCGCCGCGGCCACCAGTATCATTTTCTTCATAATATATCTTTCCCTCGACCAAAGAGCCCAATCGTGGCACGGCCACCCCGTCGCGCCAAAGCCTGTACGGGGCTGCATCATAAATTTATCGTGAGGTTGCCGCCATGCCCCACCCGCTTCGCTCCGTTGCCGTCTTTTGTGGCTCGCAATCAGGCACCAGCCCGGCCCATGCGGCGGCGGCCCGCGCCCTGGGCGCCGGCCTGGCGGCGGAAGGCCTGGCCCTGGTCTATGGCGGCGGCGGAGTCGGCCTCATGGGGGCGGTGGCCCAGGCGGCGCTGGCGGCCGGCGGCGCGGTGCATGGCATCATCCCCAGCTTCCTGCTGCGGGCCGAGCGTCCCCCGCCGGGCGGCCTGACCTCGCTGGAGGAAGTCCCCAGCATGCACATCCGCAAAACCCGCATGTTCGAGATGGCGGACGCCTTCATCGCCCTCTCCGGCGGCCTCGGCACGCTGGACGAGCTGGTGGAGATCATCACCTGGCGCCAGTTGGGCCTGCACGACAAACCCGTGCTGCTGCTGGATATCGAAGGCTGGGCGCAGCCCTTCGTGGCGCTGGTGCAGGCCATGACGCAGCAGGGCTTCGTCTATGGTGCCGGCCGGCAGTTGTTCCAGGTGGCACCGGGGGTGGAGGACGCCCTGGCCCTGCTGCGCGCCGCCGCCCCCAGCAACCAGGCCCTGGCCTCACAGGCGGCGCGCCTCTAGCCCCCTCCGGCACACCCCCTGGCGACGAACCGCCCGGCGCGGGCTAAACTGCCCGCCAACACCCCGAGGAAACCAACCATGCCAAGCTACGCCCTGGGCGACAAAACCCCCAGCCTGCCCGCGAAAGACCGCCACTGGATCGCCCCCAACGCCCAGGTGATGGGTGACGTGCGGCTGGCCGAGGATGTCGGCATCTGGTTCGGCGCCGTGCTGCGTGGCGACAACGACCCCATTTCCATCGGCGCCCGCAGCAACGTGCAGGACAACTCGGTCATCCACGCCGATACCGGCCAGCCCTGCACCGTGGGCGCCGACTGCACCATCGGCCACAACGTCACCCTGCATGGCTGCACGGTGGGTGATGGCACCCTCATCGGCATGGGCGCCACCATTCTCAACGGCGCGGTCATCGGCAAGCACTGCATCGTTGGCGCCAATGCGCTGGTGACGGAAGGCAAGGTCTTCCCGGATTTCTCGCTCATCGTTGGCAGCCCGGCCAAGGTACAGCGCGAATTGCCGCCCGAGACCGCCGACCAGCTCAAGCGCTCCGCCGCCGGCTATGTCCGCAACTGGCAGCGCTTCGCCGCCACGCTGAAGCCGCTGGACTGACAAGCGGGCAGGGGGTTCTACTCCCCACCAACCAACACACCGGGAGACAACGCCATGCTGCAACGCCGCGCCCTGCTGGGGGCTTCGCTCGCCCTGCCATGGCTTGCTGCCCGCCCGGCCCTGGCCGCCTGGCCCGACCGCCCGATCCGCGTCATCGTGCCCTTCGCCGCCGGCGGCAATACCGATGTCATCACCCGCACCATCACCGGTGCCATGGCGGAGCTCATCGGCAAGCCCTTCGTCATCGAGAACCGGGCCGGTGGCGCCGGCAGCCTCGGCGCCGAAATGGCTGCCCGCGCCACGCCGGATGGTCATACCCTGCTCGCCGGCTCGGGCGGCTCGCTCACCGCCAACCCGGTGCTGCAAAGCAACCTGCCCTACGACACCGAGCGTGACTTCTCCCCCATTGGCCTGGTCGCCAAGGTGCCCATCGTGCTGGTGCTGGCGCCGCGCATGGCGCCGCGCAACTGGCCGGATTTCCTCGCTTTGGCCAAGGCCACGCCCGGCCAGCTCAACATCGCCAGCCCGGCCATTGGCACCACGGCGCATTTCGCCCTGGAATTGCTGAACCACCAGACCGGCGCCCGGCTGACCCATGTGCCCTATCGCGGCGGCGGCTCGCTGGTGGCGGACCTCATCGCCGGCAATTTCGACGGTGCCCTGCTGGAGCTCTCCACCGCCCTGCCGCTGCACCATGAAGGCAAGGCCCGCATCCTGGTCACCGCCTCGGAACAGCGCGTGGCGCAAATCCCCGATGTACCCACCTTCATCGAAGGCGGCGTCGCCGGCTTTACCAGCACCAGCTTCACCAGCCTGCTGGCCCCCACCCGCACCCCCACCGAGGTGATTGCCGCGCTGCGCCTGGCCCTGCTGGGCGGCCTGGCCAACCCGGCAATCGCCGCCCGGCTGGTCTCGCTCGGCGCCCAGCCCGCCACGCCGGAGGAAGCCTCTCCCGCCGGCCTCACCACCTATCTGCGCGCCGAACTGGCCAAGTACCGCCAGGCCGCCGAACTGGCTGGGCTGAAGCCGCAATAGCATGCAGCTCAACGGCGCCTCCCGCCTCACCCTCATCCTCGGCGACCCCATCGCCCAGGTGAAAAGCCCGGCGGGGATGACGGCGGCGATGCAGGCGCGCGGCCACAACGCCCTGGTGGTGCCGGTGCATGTCAGCCCGGCCAATCTGGGCGCGCTGCTGGCCGGCGCCGCCCTGGCGCAGAACCTGGATGGCATCATCGCCACCATCCCGCATAAATTCGCCTGCTTCGCCCATTGCGCCAGCACCAGCCCGCGGGCGCAAACCCTCGGCGCAGTCAACATCATGCGCCGCACCCCAGCCGGTGCCTGGCATGGCGACATGCTGGACGGCGAAGGCTTCGTCGCCGCCATGCGCGCCAAGGGCCGCGACCCGGCGGGTGAAACCGCCCTGCTGGTGGGGGCTGGCGGCGCCGGTTCCGCCATTGGCCTGGCGCTGCTGCAAGCCGGCGTGGCCCGGCTGGCGGTGCATGAGCCGGACGCCACCCGCCGCGCCGCCCTCATCGCCAAGCTGGCGGCGCAGCACCCCGGCCGCGTGGTGGAAGGCAGCGCCAACCCGCGCGGCCACGGCCTTATCCTCAACGCCTCCCCCGCCGGCATGCGCGCAGCCGACCCGCTGCCGGTGGACATCACCGCGCTGGAGCCCAGCCTCTATGTCGGCTGCGTCATCACCGCGCCGGAAGTGCCGCCCCTCATCGCCGCCGCCCGCGCCAGGGGTTGCAGCACGGGCACGGGCACCGAGATGTATGCCGAGGTGCAAAAGCTGATGCTGGAATTCCTGCTCACCCCCCATGCTTGACCTGCTGATCATCGGCGGCGGCGTCAACGGCTGCGGCATCGCCCGAGACGCCGCCGGCCGTGGCCTGAAGGTGGCCCTGGTGGAGCGCGGCGATCTCGCGGGTGCCACCTCCTCGGCCAGCAGCAAGCTGGTGCATGGCGGCCTGCGCTACCTGGAGCAGTACGAGTTCCGCCTGGTGCGCGAAGCCCTGGCCGAGCGCGAGGTGCTGCTGCGCCTGGCGCCGCACATCGTCTGGCCGCTGCGCTTCATCCTGCCGCATCGCCCGGCCATGCGCCCGCGCTGGATGATCCGCCTGGGCCTGTTCCTGTACGACCACCTGGCCCGCCGCGTCAGCCTGCCCGGCGCCGAAAGCCTGAACCCGCGCACCGACCCACGCGGCGCCGCGCTGCTGCCCGAATGCACCGCGGCCTTCGCCTATTCGGATTGCTGGGTGGAGGATAGCCGCCTGGTCGTGCTCAACGCCCAGGCCGCCGCCCGGGCCGGCGCCGCCATCCACACCCACACCGAATTCCTCGGCGCCACGCGGGATGCCGATGGCTGGACCATCCGCCTCAACTCCGGCAGCCTCCGTGCCCGCGCCCTGGTCAACGCCGCCGGCCCCTGGGTGATGCAGGCCCTGGCCGAAACCGGCGTGGCCCCGCCCGGCAAGGTGCGGCTGGTGCGCGGCAGCCATATCGTGGTGCCGGCGCTGTACGCAGGGGACCACGCTTTCATCCTGCAGAATGACGATGGCCGCGTGGTCTTCGTCATTCCTTATGAGGGCCGCTTCAGCCTCATCGGCACTACCGATGTGGTGCAGCCCGACGCCACCACCCCGCACTGCACCGATGCCGAGGCCGAGTACCTCTGCACCGCCGTGGCGCATCAATTCCACACCCCGCCGCAGCCGGCCGACATCGTCTGGCGCTATTCCGGCGTCCGCCCGCTGTATGACGACGGCGAGGCCAATCCCTCCGCCATCACCCGTGACTATGTGCTGAAGCTGGACAGCAACGGCCCACCGCTGCTCTCGGTGTTTGGCGGCAAGATCACCACCTATCGGCGGCTGGCCGAGGAAGCCATGGCCCTGCTGGACCCCGAAGGCGCCGGCTGGACCGCCAATGAACCCCTGCCGGGCGGCGATTTCTCCGGCGGCCTGCCGGCGCTGGAAGCAACCCTGGCCACCCAGCACCCCTGGCTGCCCGCCCCGCTGCGGCATCGGCTGGCCCGCGCCTACGGCACCCAGGCCAGCGCGCTGCTGGCCGGCGTCACCAGCATGGCCGAACTGGGCGAGGATTTCGGCGCCGGCCTGACCGAACGCGAAGTGGCCTGGCTACGCGACCACGAATGGGCCCGCTCGGCCGAGGACATCCTCTGGCGCCGCTCCAAGCTCGGGCTGCATCTCAGCCCGGCGCAGCGCCAGCGTTTGGCGGATTATCTGGGCTGAAGCGTTCAGCCCTTTGCCTGCACCAACCGCTCCAGCCCGGCGCCATAGCCGCTGTTGCGGAAGCGCCGCGCCAGATCCAGCAGCGCCGCGTCATCAATGAAGCCCATGCGCCAGGCCACTTCTTCCGGCGAAGCGATCTTCTGCCCGGTGCGCTTCTCAATGGCGCGCACAAACTCGCCGGCTTCCAGCAGGCTGTCATGCGTGCCGGTATCCAGCCAGGCATAGCCCCGGCCCAGCCGGCTCACCCGCAGCGTGCCCTCTTCCATGTACACCCGGTTGAGGTCGGTAATCTCCAACTCACCACGGGCCGAGGGCTTCAGCGCCCGCGACTTGGCCGAGGCCGTGCCGTCGTAGAAGTACAGCCCGGTCACCGCCCAGTCAGACTTCGGCTGCCGCGGCTTTTCTTCCAGCGACAGCGCCCGCCCTTCGGCATCAAACGCCACCACGCCATACCGCTCAGGGTCCACCACCTGGTAGGCGAATACCGAGGCCCCGGTATTGCTCACCTTGGCCTGCGCCAACTGGTCGGCCAGGTCATGCCCGAAGAAGATGTTGTCGCCCAGCACCAGCGCCGAAGGCTGCCCGGCCAGGAATTCCTCGCCCAAAATGAAGGCCTGGGCAATGCCGTTCGGCTCGGCCTGGGCGATGTAGCTCAGGCTCACGCCCCATTGGTTGCCATCACCCAGCAGGCGCTGGAACAGCGGCAGGTCATGCGGCGTGGAGATGATCAGGATCTCCTTGATCCCGGCCAGCATCAGCACCGAAAGCGGGTAATAGACCATCGGCTTGTCGTACACCGGCAGCAACTGCTTCGAGACCGCGAGCGTCGCCGGATACAGCCGGGTGCCACTGCCACCGGCAAGTACAATGCCCTTCATGGACCTGTTTCCTTACTTGCCGAGCAGCGTGGTCAGGCAACGGTCCAACGAAACCCGCCAGTCCGCCGCCTCGATGCCATGCACCCGGGCGATGCGCGAACAATCCAGCCGCGAATTCGCCGGCCGGCTGGCCTTGGTGGGGTAGTCGGCGGTGGCAATGGCGCGCAGCACCGGCGTCTTCTCGCCGCGCTTCGCCGCACCCGAAAAAATCGCCGCCGCAAAGCCGTGCCAGGTGGTGAAGGGCGTGCCGGTCAAATGGAAGGTGCCGAAGCCGGCATCGCCCTCGGGCGCCAGCACCAGCCGCGGCAGCAGCGCCACCACGGCATCGGCCAGGTCGTCGGCAAAGGTTGGTGCGCCGTGTTGGTCCGCCACCACGCCCACTTCCGGCCGCTCGCGCCCCAGCCGCAGCATGGTCTTCACGAAGTTGCCGCCATGCGCGCTGCACACCCAGGCGGTGCGCAGCACCACGCTGCGCGGATTGGCCGCCAACAGCGCCACATCACCCGCCAGCTTGCTGCGGCCATAAACCCCCACCGGCCCAGTCGGGTCGGTCTCCACATAGGGCGCGGATTTGTCGCCGGCGAACACATAGTCGGTGGAGAAATGCACCATCGGTATGCCCAGCCGCGCCGTCTCGCGCCCCAGTAGCGCGGTGCCGTCGCAGTTGATGGCAAAGGCCAGGGTGCTGTCGTCCTCGGCCTTGTCCACAGCGGTATAGGCAGCGGCGTTCACCAGAATATCGGGCCGGAACCCCTCCAGCGCCGCGCGCACCGTCTCCGGCCGCAGCAGGTCCAACTCGGGCGGCTCCAGCGCCAGAATCTCGTGGCCGGCCGCTGGCAGCTTCAGCCCCAGCTCGCTGCCCACCTGCCCAATGCGCCCCACCACCAGAACACGCATCAGCCTTTTTCCTTCAGCAGCCCAAGCCGTTCGCCGCTGTACACACGCTCGCGCAGCGGCCGCCACCACCATTCATTGGCCAGGTACCATTCAATGGTACGGCCAATCCCGGTCTCAAAGCTTTCCTGCGCCCGCCAACCCAGCTCCGTCTCCAGCTTGGTCGCATCAATGGCGTAGCGCGCATCATGGCCCGGGCGGTCGGTCACGAAGGTTATCTGTTCCCGCCGCGGCCGCGCGCCGGGGCGCAACCGGTCCAGGTGGTCGCAGATCGTCTCCACCACGGCCAGGTTCCGCCGCTCATTGCGGCCGCCCACATTGTAGGTCTCGCCCACCTTGCCGCGTTCCAGCACCAGCGCCAGGGCGCGGGCATGGTCGTCCACGTACAGCCAGTCCCGCACATTGCTGCCGTCGCCGTAAACCGGCAGTGGCTTGCCATCCAGCGCGTTCAAGATCACCAGCGGAATCAGCTTCTCCGGGAAGTGATACGGCCCGTAATTGTTGGAGCAATTGGTCACCAGCGTCGGCAGCCCATAGGTATGGTGCCAGGCCCGCGCCAAATGGTCGCTGGCGGCCTTGCTGGCGCTGTAGGGGCTGCGCGGGTCGTAGGCGGTTTCCTCGGTAAACAACCCCTCCGGTCCCAGTGAGCCATAAACCTCATCGGTGCTGATCAGGTGGAAGCGGAACGCATCCTTCGCCGCGCCCGCCAGCCCGCCCCAATACGCCCGCGCCGCTTCCAACAGCGTGAAGGTGCCGACGATATTGGTGGTGATGAACGGCGCCGCGCCCGAGATCGAGCGGTCCACATGGCTCTCCGCCGCCAGATGCATCACCGCCTGGGGGGCGAAATCCGTCAGCGCCGCGGCCATGGCCGGCGCGTCGCAGATATCAGCCTGCAAAAACCTGAAGCCCGGCTTGCCCTCGCAATCGCGCAGGCTGCGCCGGTCGCCGGCATAGGTCAGCTTGTCCACCACAAGCACCTCGGCGCCCTTTTCCAGCACCAGGTGACGGGTCAGGGCCGAGCCGATGAAACCGGCGCCGCCGGTGACGAGAATGCGCATGTCGATCAATCGAAACAGGGGGGAAGGTCGGCCAGCAGCGGCTGCTTCTGGTCCTTGGCGGAAAGCTCGGCCCCGGCTTCGTCCACCGGCCAGGAAATCCCCAGGGCAGGGTCATTCCAGGCCAGCCCACGATCACACTCCGGGGCGTAGAAATCGGTCACCTTGTAGGCCACCACGGTATCGGGCCGCAGCGTGCAGAAGCCATGCGCAAAACCCACCGGCACGTAGAATTGCAGGCAGTTCTCGGCGCTCAACTCCACCGCCACATGCTGGCCAAAGCTGGGCGAGCCACGCCGCAGGTCTACCGCCACATCCAATATCGCGCCGGCCAGCACCCGCACCAGCTTGGCCTGGGCGCGTGGCTGCAGTTGAAAGTGCAGCCCGCGCAGCGTGCCCACCTTGGCGGAAAGCGACTGGTTGTCCTGCACGAAGGCATCTTCCAGCCCCAATGCGGCAAAATCACGGGTGCTGTAGCTTTCCAGGAAGTAGCCGCGATTATCGCCAAAGCGGCGCGGTTCCACCAGCACCGGCCCGGCAATGCTGAAGCGCCGCGCGGTGAAATTGCCGCTGCTCTGCTGCCCGGGCAGGGCTTCACCAGGGTTTGCTACCGCTGCGCGCATGCATTCACCTTCTATTGGCCGTGCCAGGCCTTTGATAACGGCCGCCCCAATGGAATACAATCAAGCGGCGCCGCAATCCGCGGCGCAGCCCTGCCCTGGCCGACCATAACGGCGCAGCATGGCAACGGTCGCCGCCCGGCAGCGTCACGTTTTGTCGCCCGGCACCACGCTGCCGAAACAACTCAAATAAACTGCCCACGCAGAAACCCCAGCGCCGGCAGCGGCGTCCATTTGCGCGGCAGGTCGGCCCGGCGGATCGGCGCCACGCTGTAGAACGGCACCGGCTGCTTCGCCCGGTCGAGAAAATCGCGGTAGGCGCGCACCTGCTCGGCCCGCCAGCTGCGGTCGGCCAGGGCGGCGTCGCGGCTGCGGAACACCTCGGCCACGCGATGCTGCCGCCCCACAGTGGCCACCACGGCCCAGAGCGTATCGTCGTCGCGGCGCGGAACGCTGATCAAGGTGCTCACAGTCCTGCTACCTCAGCCCGGCCGCCGCGGTCAGGTCAAGCATTGTCACGGCGTTTTTCAGCGCCCTGCGGATGCTTTCCCCTGGCGCCGCATTTGGTGTAGGCCAAACATGTTCGCC
>CANFIE010000110.1 GCA_947446625.1 Acetobacteraceae bacterium
AGCGTCGCCTTGCCCACCCCGGGCAACCCCGCGATCAACCAAGCATGATGCAACCGGCCCGAAAGCGCCGCTTCCGCCAGCGCGGTGGCGGCGTGGTCATGCCCCACCAGCGCGGGGTTGGCGCGCGGGTCGGGCGGGGTCATGCCGGCAGGCGAGCGTTCAGCGCGCGCAGCAGCGCGGCGGTCACGGCTTCCAGCGGTTGGCTGGCATCCACCAGGGCGCAGCGCTCCGGCTCGGCGGCGGCAATGGCGAGGAAGGCTTCCCGCACCTTGGCATGAAACCCGGCGCCCAGCGCCTCATAGCGGTTGGTATCGCCCCGCGCCGTGGCCCGGCCCAGGCCGCGTTCCACCGGCAGGTCCAGCACCAGCGTCAGGTCGGGCCGCAGCCCTTCCAGCGCCACCTCGCTCAGCGCCTGAAACACCGCCCGAGGCACGCCCTGGCCGTGGCATTGGTAGGCATAGGTACTGTCGGCAAAGCGGTCGCACACCACCCAAATCCCGGCTTCCAGCGCCGGGCGAATGCTGGCCTGCACATGTTCCCGCCGCGCTGCGAAGTGCAGCATGCATTCCGCCACGCTGTCCCAGCGCGCCACGGCCTGGCCCAGCAGCAGCCCGCGAATCGCCTCGGCCCCCGGCGAGCCACCTGGCTCCCGCGTGCGAAGCACCGGCAGGCCACGCGCCGCCAGCGCCGCCGCCAGCAGCCGCGCCTGGGTGGACTTGCCGGCGCCCTCGCCGCCTTCCAGCGTAATGAAGCGGCCGCGCGCCGGCCTGCTCACGAACCCATCCAGCGGCCAATCACCCGCGGAATGCGCGGCAGGAAGCCCACCTTCTCCACATCGGCCCCGGCCAGCAGCGGCAGCGACATCGGGCTGACCCCGGCGCCGGAAATCTCCAGCCGGCCGAGCTCCTGGCCCTTCAGCACCGGCGCATCAATCGGCGCGGCGTAGCGCACCTTGGCCACCAGGTTGTTCCGCCACGAACGCGGCAGCGTCACCATCAGGTCGCGCCCCTCGCGCCCGCCGAAAATCAGCGGCACGCTGGGCCGGGTGCCCAGCCACACCGGCACTTCCTCCACCACCTCGGCGGTGCGGAACAGCACGATGTTCTCAAACTCGCGGAAGCCCCATTCCATCAGCCGGTCGGGTTCCTCCGCCCGGGCGCGCATGGTGGCCAGCCCGTTCACCACCAGCAGCAGCCGGCGGTCGCCGCGCTTGGTGCTGGCCACAAGGCCGTAGCCACCTTCCTCGGTATGGCCGGTCTTCAGCCCGTCGGTCCCCGGGGTGCGGTTCAGCAGCGGGTTGCGGTTTTCCTGGGTAATGTTGTTCCAGGTAAACGTCCGGTCGTTGAAGTAGCGGTAGTATTCGGGGAAATCCAGAATCAGCCGCTTCGCCAACCGCGCCAGGTCACGGCAGGTCATCCGGTGTTCGGGGTCGGGCCAGCCGGTGGCGTTGCGGAAATTGCTGTTGGTCAGCCCGATCCGCCGCCCGGTCTGCGTCGCCAGGTCGGAGAATTGCTGCTCGCTGCCGGAAATCCCCTCGGCCAGCACCACGCAGGCGTCATTGCCCGAATGCACGATCACGCCGCGAATCAGGTTCTCCACGCTGATCGTGGTGCCCACCTCCACGAACATGCGGCTGCCGCCCATGTTGCGCGCCCGCGTGGTCACCGGCAGTTCCGAGGTCAGCTGCAGCTTGCCCTCCTTCAGCCGGCTGAACACGATGTAGAGCGTCATCAACTTCGACATCGAGGATGGCGCCATGCGCTCATCCGCGTTCTTTTCCAGCAGCACCGTCTCGGTGTCGAAGTCCATCACCAGCGCCTGCTTGGCCGGCGTATCCAGCGGGCCGAGCAGCGTATTCGCCGGCGGGCCAACCGGCGGCGGCGGCTCGCGCCGGGGCTGCGGCGCCGGGCGCGGCGCCTGGCGGTTCTGTTGCGCCGTCGCCGGGGCAGCCGGCAGCGCCAGCCCGGCCAGCAACGCGGCACGGCGGCTCAGATTCGGGACCAGGCTCACAATCTTTTCCACCCAGGCCATGCCGGCAGAATCCTCAAAGCGCATTCCGCCCTGGCATAGTCCCGCTTGGCAGCCGGCCTCAAGGGCCATCATCCAATGGCGCGGCTGGCCCGGCTACTCCACCACCAGGCGCGCCTCGGGCAGCCCCTCGCCCATCGCACCGCGAAACGCCGCGTCCCCCGCCGTCACATTGGCAAAGGGCCCGGCCACCACGCGGAATTGCGCGCTGCGACCGCTGCCGCGCTGCTCCACCCGGGCGCCCAGCCCGGCGATGCGCGCCGCCTGGCGCTGCGCCAAATCCCGCCGGAAGAAGGTCCCTGCCTCCAGCAGCAGCCGGCCAGTGCCCACCGGGCGTTGCACCACCTCCTCGGGCAGGGGGTTGGGCGGCATGGCCGGGTTGGCATCGGCCACCGTGGTCACGGCCGGGCCGCGCTGCGGCGCCTCACGCACGCGGGTGGACTGCCGGGCGCCATCCAGCGGCGCAAGCGTCTCGCGCTCCACCCGGCCGGTGGGGGCGGTGGCCACGGCCAGTTCCACCCGCTCGGTGCTGGGCATCTGCCCGGCCAGGGCCTGGCTGGGGGCGGTATCCACCGCCACCCGCACGGCCGCCGTGCCGCCCGGGGCAATGCCCAGCAGGCTGGCGGCGCGGGCCGAAAGCCCGATCAACCGCGCCGGATTCTGCGGCCCGCGGTCATTCACCCGCACGCGGATCTCGCGGCCGTTCTCCAGGTTGGTCACGGTGACAATGGCGGGCAGTTGCAGCGTCCGATGCGCGGCCATCAACTGCTCGGGCTGGAAAACCTCACCATTCGTGGTCACGCGGCCTGGGTTGCGGTCGGGCAGCACGGCGGCCAGCCCGGCCTCGGTGCTGCTGAACTCCTCCTTGGGGTAGGACCACATGCCGCCCATCTGGTAGGGCTGCCCCAGCATGTACCGGCCCTGAGACGCCGGCGGCGCCCCAGGCGGTACGCAACCAGCCAGCGCCACCAGCAGCAACGCGCCACCCAGCGCCCGGCGCTTCACCCTACGGCTTCCGCCAGCATGCCAACCCCAAGCGTATAGAAGTTGGAGGGGTTGTACTTCCGGATCGCCTCGAAATTGGCAAACACCAGAAAGCTCTGCCGGCTCGGGCCATTCGGCGCATCCGGCACCAGCACGGCGCATTCCAGCGCGGGGATGCTGCCACCATCCAGGCTGCGCACCCCGGCATTCAGCCATTCCTGCGCCGGGCGCTTCTTTTCCCGCCCGGTCTGTTCCAGGTCGAACCCCGCCGGCAGGGTCACTTCCCGCATCCAGGGCTCACCGGGGCGCCAGCCGCTGCGGGCCAGGTAGTTGGCAATGCTGCCCAGCGCGTCGGCCCGGCTGTCCCAGATGTTGCGGTGGCCATCGCCGTCGAAGTCCACGGCATAGCGCTCAAAGCTGGTGGGCATGAATTGCGGCTGGCCCATGGCCCCGGCCCAACTGCCCTTCATGTGCGAAAGCGGCACATGCCCGGCGTGCAGGATCTTCAGCGCGGCAATCAGCTCTCGCCGAAAGAACTCCTTGCGCCTGCCCTCATAGGCCAGGGTGGCCAGCGCCTCGATAACGTAGAAACCGCCGGTATTGCCGCCGAAATTGGTCTCCATGCCCCAAATGGCCACGGGCAGTTGCGGCGCCACGCCAAAGCGGGTGCTGATGGCATCCAGCAGCGCCCGATTCTGCTGGAACTGCCGGCGCCCATTCTCCTGCCGGGCCTGCGGCACCACGCGGTCGCGGTATTGTTCCCAGGTCAGGGTGAATTCCGGCTGGCGGCTGTCCAACTCCAGCACCCGGGGCAGCGGGGCAATGCCGCGGAAGGCGGCGCTCAGCGTGGCCTGGGAAACCCCGGCCCGCTTCGCCTCCTCGCCCACCCCGGCCAAAAACCGCTCAAACGGCGTGGGCTCGCGGTGCGGCTCGGCGGCCTGATGTTGCTGCGGGCGCGGCGCGGCCGGGGTATGGCCCCCGGGTTGCGCTGGCCGGCCCGGAGGCAGCGGCAGCGGTTGCGCCCGCCCGGCCAGCGGCAGGGCGGCAAGGGTGGCGGCGGCAAGCAGGGCGCGGCGATTCTGCATGGTGAAACAGGTGGCATGCCATGCCGCCCGCCGCAATCTATCCGGGCACCGGATTATAGCGGGCCAGCCAAGCGTCATCGTTGCAGCAGCACAGGTCATCCATGGCCTGGCGATGCACGAAATGGTCATGCAGAAAGCCATGCAACGCCGCGCCCGGGGTTACCCGGTGGACATGCCCGGCGGGGTCCAGCCACAGCACATGGCGGAACCGCGCCTGCAACTCCTCCACAAAATCGCGCGGAGAACGGTTCCGCACCGCCACCAGCAAAAAACTGTTGAGTTCCACGAACACCACCGGGTTGTGCCGCGCCAGACTGGCGGCGGCGCCCCGCAGCACCTCGGCCTCAAACCCCTCCACATCCACCTTCAGCAGGTCCAGCCGGGCCAGCCCGCGCTCGGCCATGAAGCCATCCAGCGTGGTGGCCCGCACCGCCATCGCCGGCAATTGCTGCGCCAGCAGATGCTCCGGCGGCACCACCATGCTGCCGGCGCCGAAATCCTGCCCCTCATACATCACCAGCGGCCCAGCCTCGGCGGCCAGCGCCAGGGGCACCGCCTCGGCATTGCCCAGCGGGTCGGCCGAGAGGTTCAGCGCCAGGCAATGCTGCATCAGCGGCACCGGCTCAAACGCAAAAATCCGGCCCTGCGGCACCAGCGGCGCCAGCGCCAGGGTCGAAAGCCCCAGATTCGCCCCGGCATCCACCACCACCCCCGTAGGCGGCAACACCGCCGCCGCCACGGCCAGCAGGTTGCCCATGGTGCCGGCGATATGCGGCACGGCCTGGAAGTATTTGTCTCGCGCCGGGCCGCACAGCCGCAGCGGGCGCCCCCCCAACCGGGCCTCACACCAGGCCAGGGCGGTGTCTTGCGTCATGCGGCATCCTTCCGGCGGGGAGGCCGGCAAGGCATCACCCCTCCCCTGCCCTGTCAATCAGCGCCCCCTGACGCCCGCCCAATCCGGCGCTATAACCGCGCCCAGGAACGCTCCCGAGGACGAAAATCATGGCCGCGATCACCGAAACCCTGGCCGCCTATTGCGCCAGCCTGCAATTCGCAGACCTGCCGGCCGAGGTGCAGACCCGCACCCGCTTCCTGCTGCTGGACCTGGTCGGCAACATGGTCCGCGGCCGGCACGACACCGAAAGCACCCCGGTGCTGCTGAACGCCGCCCGCGCCCTGGGGCTTTCCGCCGGCAATGCGGCGGTATTCGGCGACCAGGCCCGCTACACCCCGGCCGGCGCCGCCATGCTGAACGGCGCCTTCGCCCACAGCCTGGACTTTGACGACACCCACGCCGCTGGCACGCTGCACCCTGGCGCCCCGGTCATTCCCGCCGCCATCGCCGCCGCCGAAATGGTGGGCGCCAACGGCGCCACCGTGCTGGCCGCCATTGTGGCCGGGTACGAAGTGACCTGCCGCCTGGCCGTGGCCCTGCCGGGTGGCGACCACTACGACCGTGGCTACCACCCCACCGCCACCTGTGGTGCCTTCGGCGCCGCCGCCGCCGCCGCCCGCGTGTTTGGGCTGGACGCCAAGGGCGTGGAAAACGCCTTCGGCATCGCCCTCTCGCAGGCCGCCGGCTCGCTCCAATTCCTGGCCAATGGCGCCTGGACCAAGCGCTTCCAGGTGGGCTGGTCCGCCATGAACGGCCTGGCCGCCGCCGTGCTGGCCAAGGAAGGCTTCCGTGGCGCCTCCGAGGCCATTGAGGGCAAGGCCGGCTTCCTGCGCGCCTATGCCCCCAACCCGGTGCCGGAACGCGTCATCCAGAAGCTCGGCACCGAGTTCGAGCTGATGGAAACGGCGGTGAAGCCGTATCCGTCCTGCCGCTACGGCCATGCCAGCGTGGATGCCGCCCTGGCGCTGCGCGCCGAGCACGGCCTCAAGGCCAGCGAGATCGAGCGCGTGACCATGGGCCTGCCGAACAAGGGCATGCTGCTGGTGGGCGCGCCGCTGGCCCGCAAGCAAAACCCGCAGAACGTGGTGGATGGCCAGTTCAGCG
Source organism: Acetobacteraceae bacterium (assembly GCA_947446625.1). Classification (GTDB taxonomy): domain Bacteria; phylum Pseudomonadota; class Alphaproteobacteria; order Acetobacterales; family Acetobacteraceae; genus CAIMOR01. The sequence continues at coordinate 6,097 of CANFIE010000110.1, forward strand.
GTCCCTTCGTCGTCTCCGCCGCGCTGACCAAGGGCCATATGGGCTGGGACAGCTATGAGAGCCTGAACGACAACGAAATCCGCGCCATGATGCCGAAGGTGACCTGCGAGGAAGACCCCGAGATTCAGGCCGAATTCCCCGCCAACATGTCGGGCAAGATCACCATCTTCGCCCGGGGCCAGGCCTTCTCGAAGAAGGTGGTGGTGCCGAAGGGCGAACCCGCCAACTTCCTCACCGAAGCCGAGCTGCGCGCCAAGTTCCACGGCCTGGCCGATGCGGTGCTGGGCCCGCAGCGCGCCGCCGACCTGGCCGACGCCGTCCTGAACCTGGGCGCAGCCGCCGATGTGAACACCATGATGCGCCTGGCCGTGCCGGTGCCGGTGGCGCGGCTGGCGGGGGAATAACCCCGCCGCAGCTACCCTTGGGCCGTGGTCAAAGCGCCACGGCCCGCAGGGCCTAAAGCGCTATGCGCCCTGACGGGCGCATTTCGCGCCCCATAACTGGTTGATAATAGAGCAATATCTCCCAGCCCGGCGTCTCGGAATCAGAACGCCACGGCCAGGGCCAGGATGCCGAAGGTGGAAGGCTTGCGTTGGCCGGCAAACTCGTTGCTGCGCCAGTCATGCGTGTAGCTCAGCCGCACATTGCGCCAGAACGCCGCGGCGCCCAGTTCCAGGTCGCCCACCGCGTTGCGCTTGGTGATGGAGGCGCTGTTGCTGCGGAAGGTGCTGCCATCCAGGAACACGTCGCGCCCCACCACGCGGCCCGAAGCACCACCGAACACATACCAGCCCAGGCCATCGCCCACCGGTGCCACGGCATCGCCGCCGCCCGGCCGCACCCGCGCGCCGCCAAAGTCACGCCCCAGCCCCGAGCCAATGCGCACCCGCGCCCCGGCCTGGGCATAGGCGGCCACGGTACCGGCGGCCAATTCCAGGGCCGGCAGGGCATCAATGCCTACGCCGCTGCTGCCAAACTGCGCCAGCGGCAAGCGCCAGATACGCTGCCAGCTCAGGTTGATGGTCGGCTCATCGCGCAGTTGGTTGCGCCAGCCGGCGGCGCGGCGGCCGCCATTCAGCGAATGGATAGCGTTCTGCATTCCCTGCGCGCCCGCCGCCGGGCCAACCACGCCCAATTGCAGGTTGAAGCTGTCCAGCGTGGAGTTGGTACGCCGGGTCAGCCCGCCTTCCAGGTAGAGGTAGCCGGCATAGGGCCGGTCCGCCGGGTTGGCCGTGCTGCGCAGCAGATTCTGCGGGGTGTAGATGTTCTGCCCCAGCGCCACGCCCCAGCGGCTTTGCGCCGGCCCCAACAGGCGGCCCAGCGCACCATCCAGCGCGGCCAGGGGTGCGGGCAGCGCGGCTTCGGGGCTGGTGTAGCCCAGCCGGGCGCCGCTGGTGTACCAACGGTCTGAGGTGCGCAGCCCAAAGCTGTCGTTCTCACCCACAATATGCAGCACGCTGCGCTGGTCTGGTGCCGGCAGGGCAGCATTTTGCGCCATGGCGGGCTGGGTGGCTGCCAGGGCGGCGCCGGCAAGCAAGGTGGTGTAACGAAGCTTCACGGCTATCCCCCGATGGTCGCGATACATATATAGTGTATCATGACTTTTACCGAATGGGATGGGTGGCCGAGTGGTTTAAGGCAGCGGTCTTGAAAACCGCCGAGGGTTCACGCCCTCCGTGGGTTCGAATCCCACCTCATCCGCCATTCTCTGCTGTGTATTTGGCGGATAACCAGAATTTCCTGGGCGTCCTTGCGGTCCAGCCCACAAAATCAGCGTACCAGTTGGGTCGTTGCCCGGCGGTGCTGACCGCGCTTCTGCCAGCGTTGCTCTTCGGGATTCCGTTGGTCAGGCCATGGGCCACCCGGTAGCCGGCTTGCTCGGGCAGTCGGCTAGGGCACTATGCGCCCTGACGGGCGCATTTCATGCTCTATAACCAGTTGATATTGCTCTAGGCGTTGCGGGATCCGCGACCTGCTGGGGCAGGTCGCGGGCCGCCTCAGGCGAAGAGCTGATCCTGCACCACCACATGCGCCAAGGCCTGTTGGCCAAAGCTGTCGGTGACGGAAACCCAAAGCCATTCGGCCCCCGCGGTGGTGTCGGCCTCCAGGGTCAGGGTGGCCAGTTCGGCGTTGATGGCCGCCATGCTGCCGGTCAGCATCAAGCTGGTGGTATCCTCGCCCGTATGGGTAACGCCGGCGGTAGCGCTGGTATGCAGCAGGCCGGTATTGTCACTGACAAACACCGTAAACTTGGCATCCGGCATGCTGTGGGAAAAGCTGATGCCGGCCAGCGCCTGGGTGGTACAGACTGGCAGGCTGAAGCCTTCGGGCACGCTAATCACGGGCGGCGCTGCGGTGGGGGGCGCTGTGGGCACCACGGGCGGCACTACGGCGTTGGCGTCGGTTGTGGTCACCACCACATGCCCCAGGGCCTGGTGGCCAAGGCTGTCGGTGGCAGAAACCCACAGCCATTCGGCTCCGGCGCTGGCGCCGGCATGCAAGGTCAGGCTGGCCAGTTCAGCGTTGATGGCAGCCATGGTGCCGGTGAGGACGAGTGAGGTGGTATCCTCGCCCTGATGCGTCACGCCCGCGGTGCTGGTGCTGTGCAACAGCCCCATATTGTCGCTGACCACCACGGTAAAGCTGGCGTCGGGCGCCGCGCCGGAAAAGCTGATGCCTGGCAGCGCCTGGGTGGTGCCGGCCGCCAGCGTAAAGCTGGCCGGGACCACGGCCAAGGGCGCTGCCGTGGCGCCGCCCACCTCCAGCACATAGGCTTGGCTGGTTGTGGGTCCGGCATCGCCGGCCAGGTTCACCACGCGTACTTCCAGCGTGCCGCTGCCCGCCAGCGTTACGGCATCGGAGAAGCAGGTGCCGCCAGTGCCAGGCTGAATACTGGCGACATGCCAACTGCAACCGGCATCAAGCGAGACCTCTACCGCCTGGCCACTCAGCAACGCGCTGCTGAGCACGCCGGAGATGACCTGTGCCGGAATGCTGGTGATGAAGTCGCTGTTGCTGGCGCCATTATCCGCGGAGAGTGCCAGGCTCAGCACGGTCTCCGTCGGTGTACCTGGCGGCGTGAGGGGCGGGGTCGGGTTGGGGTGCAGGCCGGCATTTTGGTTGGCTGCTGCCTGGCCATCGAGGAGCGTAACCGGGCTGGTATTGCCGGTGCCGGGGTTGTCGATGCTGTCCACCGGGCTGGTCGGGCCGCCGATGGGGGAGAGGCTGTAGCCGGTTGGGGTGACGAAGTGCACCGCATAGGAACCAGGCGCCAGGCCAATGAAGGCGAAGGCGCCATTGGCATCGGTAATGGTGGTTTGGCCGGTGGGTATGCCGGCGCCGTCAAGCAACTGGACGGTGATGCCGGGTAGGTTGGTGTCGCACGAATCCTGGATGCCGTCGGCATTGATGTCGATGAAGGCATGACCGGAGACGGTGACCGTTCCTGGTGCGCAGTTCGCACCTGCGTCACCAGGCGCTCCGGTGGCGCCGGTTGCACCTGTGGCGCCAGTCGCGCCCGTAGGGCCGGTGGGGCCGGTGGGGCCGGTGGGGCCATTTGTACCGTTAGCGCCAGCCGCACCCGTGTTACCCGTTGCGCCAGTGGCACCATCCGCGCCCGCGACGCCAGCAGGGCCGGCTGCACCATTCGTGCCGTTGGTACCGGCGGCGCCCGTCGCCCCTGTGTCGCCGGTTGCTCCAGCGGCACCAGTCGCACCATTCGTCCCGTTGTTGCCAGCCGCACCCGTGTCACCCGTTGCACCAGCGGCGCCCGTTGCGCCCACAGCACCAGCCACACCAGCAGGGCCGGCCGCACCATTCGTCCCGTTGGGACCGGCGGCGCCCGTCGCCCCTGTGTCGCCGGTTGCTCCAGCAGCGCCAGTCGCACCATTCGTCCCGTTGCTG
>CANFIE010000111.1 GCA_947446625.1 Acetobacteraceae bacterium
CCAGGGGGCGGGATCCTGGTACCACAGCTCGGAATTCAGCCGGCTATTGGCGTCCAGCCGCAGCGTCACCTCGTAGCGATGCTCCGCGCTGCCCATGGGGAAGCCAGGGCCCGAGGCCAGCACCAGTGTTACCTTGCGCATTCTTGCCCCTTCCGGCCATTGGCCCTGATGTAACGCCTCAAATCGCCACCCGTACGCCCAATTCCACCACCCGGTCCGACGGAATCCGGAAGAATTCGGTGGCCGGCACGGCGTTGCGGCTCATCAGCGTGAAAATCCATTGCCGCCAGCGCGACATCTTCGGCACCACGGCGGCCACCACCGTCTCGCGGCCCAGGAAGTAGCTGGCCTGCATGGTCTCGAACTCAACTCCCGCCTCGCGCAGGCTTTCCAGTTCACGCGGGATATGCGGGCTTTCATGGAAGCCGTAGCGCAGGATTACCCGGTGGATATGGGGCGCCAATTCCACCACCTCGCGCCGGCGGTCGGCGCTCACCTCGGGAATATCCTCGGTCAGCACGGTCACGAACAGCACGCGCTCATGCAGCACTTTGTTGTGCTTCAGGTTGTGCAGCAGCGCGCCGGGCACGTAGTCGGCATTGCCGGTCATGAACACGGCAATGCCCGGTACCCGGATGGTGCGGCTTTGCGGCAGCCGCGCCAGGAAGGATTTCAGCGGCAGGCTGTCCTGGCGGAAGCGGGCAAACAGCAGGTCGCGCCCGCGCTTCCAGGTGTTCATCAGCACGAACATGACCGCGCCCAGCACCAGCGGCACCCAGCCACCCTCCGGGATTTTCAACAGGTTGGAGGCGAAGAAGGCGCCATCCAGCAGCAGCAGCGGCAGGAACACCGCCAGCACCAGCGGCATGGACCAGCCAAACCGCACTCGAAACACCAGCATGGCCAGGATGGAGGTGCAGACGAAGGTACCGGTCACCGCAATGCCATAGGCGGCGGCCAGCGCATCAGAGGTATGGAAGGCCAGCACCAGCACCAGCACACCCATCAGCAGGGCAAAGTTGATCTGCGGCAGGTAGATCTGGCCTTCCTCGGTCACGCTGGTGTGCTTCACCACCAGGCGCGGCAGGAAGCCAAGCTGCACGCATTGCCGTGCAATGGAATAGGCCCCCGAGATCATCGACTGGCTGGCAATGACCGTGGCCGCCGTGGCCAGGATGACCAGCGGCAGGCGCAACCAGTCCGGCGCCAGCAGAAAGAAGGGATTTTCCAGCGCGGCCGGGTTGGTCAGCAGCAGCGCGCCCTGCCCCAGGTAGTTCAGCGCCAGGGCGGGCAGCACGAAGAACAGCCAGGCCAGTTGGATCGGCCGGCGGCCGAAATGGCCCATATCGGCGTACAGCGCCTCAGCCCCGGTAACCGCCAGCACCACCGAGCCGAAGGCGATGAAAGCCGCCATTTTGTAGGTGACGCAGAAGGTCAGCGCATGATGCGGCGAAATGGCTGCCAGCACCTCGGGCTGCTGCACAATCTGGATAATCCCCAGCACGCCAAGCGTGCCGAACCACAGCGCCATGATGGGCCCGAATATGGCCCCCATGCTGCCGGTACCGCGGTACTGCACCACGAACAGACAAACCAGTACCACCACGGAAACCGGGATGATCACCGCCTCGAATTGCGGCGAGATGATCTTCAACCCCTCCATGGCGGAAAGCACCGAGATGGCCGGGGTAATGGTGCCGTCGGCAAAGAACAGGCAGGCGCCGATGACGCCGATCAACGCCACCGCCCAACGTCCGCGCTCGGTGGTGGTACAGCGCTGGGCCAGCGCCATAAGCGCCAGGATGCCGCCCTCTCCCCGGTTGTCCGCCCGCAGGATGAAGAAGACGTACTTCACCGTAACGGTCAGGATCAGCGCCCAGACGATCAGCGAGAGGATGCCAAGGAGTTCCCAGCGTTCCACCCCGTCGGCCGAGAAATGCAGCAGTGCCGCACGCAGCGCATAAAGCGGGCTGGTCCCGATATCCCCATAGACCACTCCGAGGACACCAAGCATTGCCCCGGCCGACAGCTTGGCGCCGTGCGACGAAGGCTCAACCGATTCTGTGCTCAAGGCTTGCTCCGGACGGAACCCGGTGCCGGGGCGGAGTGCTCCGGGCTGGGGGGTCCCTGTGCGGCGGGCAGCCATAGTCCCGCCGCAATTCGAACGCAAGCGCCACGTTCAGCGCCTGCCTGGGATCAATGCCCACGCAGGATTTGGCTGAGGAAAAGCTTCAGGCGGTCGGTCTTCGGGTTTTCGAAAATTTCGCCGGGCGGGCCCTGCTCCACAATCTCACCCCGGTCCATGAACACCACCCGGTCGGCCACCTGGCGGGCAAAGCCCATTTCATGCGTCACGCACACCATGGTCATGCCGGTTTCGGCCAGGCCCACCATGGTCTCCAGCACTTCCTTGATCATTTCCGGGTCCAGCGCGCTGGTCGGTTCGTCGAACAGCATGATCTTCGGCTTCATGCACAGTGCCCGGGCAATGGCCACGCGCTGCTGCTGCCCGCCGGAAAGCTGGCCGGGGTATTTCATCGCCTGCTCGGGAATTTTCACCCGCTCCAGGTATTCCATGGCCAGGGCCTCGGCCTCGGCCTTCGGCATGTGGCGCACCCAAATCGGCGCCAGGGTGCAGTTCTCCAGCACCGTCAGGTGCGGGAACAAGTTGAAACTCTGGAACACCATGCCGACTTCGCGGCGAATGGCATCCAGCGCCCGCAGGTCGTCGGAAAGCTCAATCCCGTCAACCTTGATGCTGCCTTCCTGGTGGGTTTCCAGCCGGTTGACGCAGCGGATCAGCGTGGACTTGCCGCTGCCCGAAGGCCCGCACACCACCACCCGCTCGCCCAGCGCCACGCTGAGCGACACGTCGCGCAGCACGTGCATGGCACCGTACCACTTGTTCACCTTGTCGAGCAGAATCGCCGGGGGCGCATCGGCCCGGGCGGCGGAGGCGACGGCTTCCATGGTTGCACTCATCGCGCTCTCCTAACGTCCACGGCTTTGGTTGAGTTCAGCTTCCAGCCGCTGGCTGTAGCTGGACATGGCGAAGCAAAAGCAGAAGTAGATGAAGCCAACGGTCAGATAGACCTCGATGCCGAAGCCCTGCCAGGCCGGCTCGATGATCGCGGTCTTGCCGGCGGTCAGCAGATCGAAGATGCCGATGATCAGCACCAACGAGGTATCCTTGAAGAAGCCGATGAAGGTGTTCACCAGCGGCGGAATCACCAGCCGCAGCGCCTGCGGCAGAATGATGAAGCCGGTTTTCTTCCAGTAGCTCAGGCCCAGCGCATCGGCGGCTTCATACTGGCCGCGCGGCAGGGTTTGCAGGCCACCACGCACCACTTCGGCCAGGTAGGCGCCGGCAAACAGGATGATGGCGATCTGCGCCCGCAGCAGCTTGTCGATGTTCATGCCCTCGGGCAGGAACAGCGGGAACATCACGCTGGCCATGAACAGCACCGAGATCAGCGGCACGCCACGCACCAGTTCCACATACAGCACGCATAGCGCCTTGATGGCCGGCAGCTTGGAGCGCCGGCCCAGCGCCACCAGAATGGAAAGCGGGAAGGCGAAGGCCAGGCCGAAGGTGGCCAGGATGAGGGTGATGACCAGCCCGCCCCAGCGTTCCTGCGGCACATAGGCCAGGCCCAGCAGGCCGCCCCACATCAGCACGCCAATCAGCGTCAGCGCGCCAATCCATATCAGTGCCAATTCCTTGCGCCAGAACCGCCGCATGGCCGAGACGATGAACAGTGCGATGAAGACGAGGATGGCCAGCAGGGCGCGCCACTGCTCCTCGTACGGGTAGGTGCCGAACAGGATGAAGCGGTGCTTCTCGCCAATCACCGCCCAGCAGGCGCCGGTGCCGGCCAGTGCGCGGCAACTACTGGTATCGGGCCGGCCAGCGGCGTCGTTCGGCACGCTCCAGATGGCGTTGAACACCCCCCAGTCGAGGAAGCCCAGCACCCACTTCACCACCAGGAACAGCAGCAGCAGGCTGACCAGCGAGGAGACCCAGCCGGAGAACAGGTTGGTGCGTACCCAACCAATGGGCCCGACCAGGGTGATGGGCGGCGTGCGCGCCGGGGTTGGGGTGTGGGTGGCTGCGTCGCTCATCGTCTAGCGCTCCACCAGCGCGATGCGCGCATTGTACCAGTTCATGAAGAAGCTGATCGACAGGCTGATGCTGAGATAGACCAGCATGATGATGGCAATGCCCTCGATCGCCTGGCCGGTCTGGTTCAGCGTGGTGTTGGCAATGCTCACAATGTCCTGGTAGCCAATGGCCACGGCCAGCGAACTGTTCTTGGTGATGTTGAGGTATTGGCTGGTCATCGGCGGCACAATCACGCGCAGCGCCTGGGGCAGCACAATCTGCTTCAGCACGGTGCCGGGCCGCAGCCCCAGCGCCTGCGCTGCCTCCCACTGGCCCTTCGGCACGGCCTGAATGCCGGCGCGCACAATCTCGGCGATGAAGCCGGCGGTGTAGAGCACCAGGCCGGCCAGCAGGGCGAAATACTCGGGCGAAAGCGTCAACCCGCCCTGGAAGTTGAAGCCGCGCAGCGCCGGAATATCGGGCGTGAAGGGCGCACCCAGCGCGTACCAGCCGGCCAGCGGCAGGGCCACCAGCGTCAGCAACGCCACATGCCAAACCGGGCGCGGGTTGCCGTCGGCAATCTGCTTGGCCAAAGCCTGGCGCCGGTACAGCCATGTGGCCACCAGCCCGGCCACAAACAGCAGCAGCGCCAGGGAATGTGCGCCCTGCCATTCAATCCAGGGCAGCTTCAGCCCACGATTGGAAAGGAACACGCCTTCCGCCGGGTGCAGCGCCTGGCGCGGCCCGGGCAGGCCCTGCAGCAGCGCGTACCAGAACAGCAATTGCAGCAGCAGCGGCAGGTCGCGGATAACCTCCACATACACTGCCGAAAGCTTGGCGATGACCCAGTTCCGGGAAAGCCGGGCCACGCCGATGATGGTGCCGAGAATGGTGGCGAGGATGATGCCGACCACCGCCACCTTCAGCGTGTTCAGCAGCCCCACCAGCAGCGCGCGCAGGTAGCTGTTGGTGGGGGAATACTCGATCAGGCTTTCGGCAATCGGCAGCCCGGCCTCGCGGTTCAGGAAGCCGAAGCCGGTGGCGATCCGCCGGACCTCAAGGTTGTGCACCGTGTTGGAGTAGAGCCACCAGATGATGGAGCCGACAATCCCGACCACCACAACCTGCCAGAAAATGCCCCGCACCCGCTCATCCGACCAACTCAGCCGGATCGGGCGTTTCGGTGGCGGGCGCAGGCTGCGCGGGTCGATGGTGGTCTGGGACATGCCCGGTAATCCCCTGGAAAGCAGGACGACCCGGGCAAGCCTGCCCGGGCCAGACAATCATAAGCTCAGCGGAACGGCGGGGCGTATTGCAGGCCGCCATGCAGGTAAAGCGCATTCGGGCTGCGGGCGCGTTGCAGGCCAATCGGCGCCAGGTGGCGGGCGAAAACCTCGCCGTAATTGCCCACCGCCTTGATGATGTGCAGGGCGAAGGCATTGTCCAGGCCCAGCATCTTGCCCAGGTCGCCGCTCTTGCCCAGCAGGCGTTGCGCCTCGGGGCGGGCGTCGCTGGCCAGGGCGGCATCGGCATTGGCGGCGGTAATGCCCATTTCCTCGGCCACCAACAGGGCGAAGTGGCTCCAGCGGACAATATCGGCAAAGCGCGCATCACCCTGGCGCACTGCCGGGCCAAGCGGTTCCTTGCTGATCACCTCGGGCAGAATCACGTGGTCCGCCGGGGTGGGCTGGGCGCTGCGCGTGGCGGCCAGGCCGGAAGCGTCGGTGGTATAGGCATCGCAACGCCCGGCCACATAGGCGGCCACCACTTCCTCCAGCCGCTCGATCACCACCGGGGTGAAGCGGATGTTGCTGGCCCGCGCCCAGTCGGTCAGGTTCTGTTCGGTGGTGGTGCCGGGCTGCACGCAAATGGTGGCGCCGTTCAACTGGGTGGCGCTGGTCACGCCCAGCGACTTCTTCACCATGAAGCCCTGGCCGTCGTAGAAATTCACCGCCGGGAAATCTAGGCCCAGGCTGGTGTCGCGGCTCAGCGTCCAGGTGGTGTTGCGGAACAGCACATCCACTTCGCCGGACTGCAGGGCGGTGAAGCGGCTTTGCGCCGTGGTGGGCACGTAGCGCACCTTGCTGGCGTCACCGAAGATCGCGGCGGCCACGCTGCGGCAATAATCAATGTCAAAGCCACGCCACACGCCCTGGCTGTCGGGCTGGGCAAAGCCGGCCAGGCCGGTGTTCACGCCGCACACCAGGGTGCCGCGGGCGCGAATCGCCGCCAGCGTATCCACCGGGGCCTGCTGTGCCGCGGCGGGCAGTGCCGTCGTGGCCAGCAAAAGGGCCGCGCCAAGCGCACGGCGAACCATAGGACCGAAGCCCAGCATATTTCGTCTCCCTCTCTCCCGCCGCCGGGCGAAGACCCGGCAGCCCCAGCCGGGTATATTGTGGCTTGGGTGCTATGAGCAATTGGTGCGCCAGCCATGCTTGTAGCGCAATGCGTGATTTTTGGCTGCCGGCTTCCGGCAGATGCAAAGGAAAGGGGCAGTTCATGCATATGATTGAGGCAGCCGAGCTACGCTACCGCCTGCCCTGGCCCAAGTTGTTGCATGCGCTGGAAAATATGTTCAAATCCGGCTGCGAGGCGCCGCTGCGCCACCGCCACATGGTGGGTGCCGACAACACTCTGCTGCTGATGCCCGCCTGGCAGGCCGGCAGCTATACCGGGGTGAAGATTGTCCATGTCGCCCCCGGCAACGCGGCCCATAACCTGAAGGCGGTGCACGCCGCCTACCTGCTCTCCAACGCCAATACCGGCGTGCCCCTGGCCCTGCTGGAAGGCGGCGAGCTGACCGACCGCCGCACCGCCGCCGCCAGCCTGCTGGCCGCCACCCACCTGGCCCGGCCGGAAAGCCGCCGCCTGCTGATACTGGGTGCCGGCCGCGTGGCCACCGCCCTGGCGGAAGCCTATGCCCAGCACTTCCCGCTGACCGAGATCGCACTGTGGTCGCGCCGGCCGGAACAGGCGGTGGCGCTGGCGGCGGAACTGGCGGCGCATGGCCTGCCCGCCCGCGCCACCTCCAGCAAGCACCCGGGCGGCTTCGATATCGTCAGCGCCGCCACCCTGGCCACCGCGCCGCTGATCCTCGGCGCCGAGGTCTCGCCCGGCACGCATGTCGATCTCGTCGGCGCCTTCCGCCCGCATATGCGCGAATCCGATGCCGCCCTGCTGGCCGCCGCCCGGCTGGTGGTGGACACCCGCGCCGGCTGCCTGGCCGAAGCCGGGGACATTGTGCTGGCCATGGAGGAAGGCGCCTTCACCGCCAGCCACATCGCCGCCGAGCTGGCCGAGCTGTGCCGTGGCGAGGTCCCCGGCCGCACCAGCGCGGAACAGGTTACCGTGTTCAAAAGCGTCGGCTGGGCCGGCGAGGATCTGGCCGCCGCCATCCTGGCCTATCAGGGCGGCACCGTCCTATGAGCACCGAGGGCGAGGATGGCCGCCTGCCGGCCCGGCCCCAACCGCTGCCCACCAGCACCCCTTGGCCGCTGCCCGCCGGGCTGCACCCTTTGGGCATGGGCGCGCCCCGAGACGGCCTGCTCAGCGTGCCCGAAGGTGCCGGCGCCGGCCCGCTGCCGCTGATTGTGATGCTGCACGGCGCCACCGGCCATGCCCGCCGCGCCCTGAAGCGCCTGGGTAGCCTGGCCGACCACGCCCTGGTGCTGCTGCCCGACAGCCTGGGCGAAAGCTGGGACGTGCTGGAAGGCGGCTATGGCCCCGATATCCGCCGGCTGAACGCCGCGCTGGAACGCGTCTTCGCCGCCTGGCCCATCGACGCCGCGCGCCTGGCCATTGCCGGGTTTTCCGATGGTGCCTCCTACGCCCTGTCGCTCGGGCTGATGAATGGCGACCTGTTCAGCCACGCGCTGTGCTTCTCGCCGGGCTTCGCCGCGCCCATGGGCCTTGCCGGCCGCGCCGCCTTCTTCCTCAGCCACGGCACCGAGGATGAAATCCTGCCCATCGCCACTTGTTCCCGCCGGCTGATGCCCAAGCTGGAACGCAGCGGTTACCAGGGCCAGTACATGGAATTTCCCGGTGGGCATGAGGTGACGGAGGAGGTGCGCGCGGCGGCCCTGGCGTTTTTCCTGGCGGGGCGGGAAGCTGGGGCAGAACCAGAATCCTGAGGAAACCCGCATGAACACCATCGAACCCGAGCTGAAAGGCAAGGTTGCCATTGTCACCGGCGCCGGCAGCCGCCCTGGCGAGGGCGTGGGCAATGGCCGCGCCGCCTGCATTCTGCTGGCCCGCGCCGGCGCCCGCCTGGTGCTGGCCGACGCCATTCCGGAATGGGCCGAGGACACCAGGAAGATGATCGAGGCCGAGGGCGGCCAGGCCGTGGTGGTGCCGGCCGATGTTACCAAGCCGGCCGATTGCGAGCGCATTGTTAAGGCCGCCGTCACCACTTGGGGCCGGCTGGATGTGCTGGTGAACAATGTCGGCATCAGCGGCGCCAAGGGCACGGCGGAAACCGTGGACCTGGAAGAATGGAACATCGGTCTGCTGGTGAACGTGACCAGCATGATGCTGATGGCCAAATACGCCGTGCCCGAGATTCGCAAGCAGGGCGGCGGCGCCATTGTGAACATTGCCAGCGTGGCCGGGTTGCGCGGTGGCCACCCAAGCCTGCTCTACCCCACCAGCAAGGGCGCTGTGGTGAACATGACGCGTGCCATGGCGGTGCACCACGCGCCGGACAAAATCCGCGTCAACTGCGTCTGCCCCGGCATGGTCTACACGCCCATGGTGCAGGCGAACAACATGACGCCCGAACGCCGCGAGCAGCGCCGCAAGCGCAGCATTCTGCAGGTTGAGGGCAGCGGCTGGGATATCGGCGCCGCCGTTACCTTCCTGTGCAGCGGCAATGCCCGCTGGATGACCGGTGCCATTGTGCCCGTGGATGCCGGCGCCACCGCCATGCCGGGCGGCGGCGGCTGACGGGCGCCTTGCCCCGCACCCATCACGGGCGGTAAGCCCTGGCGCCAGTGTTTCTTTCTGGCGCCAGGAGCGATTCGCATGTCCGCACTCAAACCCGTCATGCTGGTGGTGCTCGACGGCTGGGGCTGGCGCGAGGAGGTGGCGGACAACGCCGTGCGCCAGGCCCAAACCCCGGTTTTTGACGCCCTTTGGGGCACCGGCCCGCACAATTTCCTGCACACCTCGGGCCTGGATGTGGGCCTGCCGGAGGGCCAGATGGGCAATTCGGAGGTTGGTCACCTCAACCTGGGCGCCGGCCGGGTGGTGATGCAGGACCTGCCGCGCATCGACAACGCCGTGGCCGATGGCTCACTGGCCACGATGCCGGCGCTGGTTGAGTTCATCGGCAAGCTGAAGGCCAGCGGCGGCACCTGCCACCTGATGGGCCTGCTCTCGCCGGGCGGCGTGCATTCGCACCAGAACCACGCCGTGGCCCTGGCCAAAATCCTCTCGGCCGCCGGTATCAAGGTGGCGATCCACTGCTTCTCGGATGGGCGCGACACCGCGCCCCGCGCCGCGCCCGAGTTCTTCCGCAGCTTTGAGGCCGCCCTGGCCGGCACGCCGGGCGTGGGCATTGCCACCGTCATCGGCCGCTACTTCGTGATGGACCGCGACAATCGCTGGGAACGCGTCTCCCAGGGCTACAACGCGATGGTCTCGGCCCAGGGCGCCCATGCCGCCAATGCCCAGGCCGCCATCGCCGCCGGCCACGCCGCCGACAAGTCCGACGAGTTCATCCCTGCCACCGTCATTGGTGACTATGCCGGCATGCGGGATGGCGACGGCATTCTCTGCTTCAACTTCCGCGCCGACCGGGTGCGGGAAATTCTGGCGGCATTGCTCGACCCCGCCTTCGCCGGCTTTGAGCGGAGCAAGACGCCCCATTTCGCCGCCGCCGCCGGCATGAC
>CANFIE010000112.1 GCA_947446625.1 Acetobacteraceae bacterium
CCTCAACCGGTTCCACATTGCGCGCCACAATGCTCTGCAGCGCGGTCACGATCTGCGCCGCCACCACAATGGGGTCGTTGCCGGTATGCGGCAGGGCGCCATGCGCGCCGGTGCCGGTGATGGTCACGTCCAGGTTCGCCACGGCGGCCATCACCGGGCCTTCGCGCCACCAGAACTCACCAGCCGGCGCGCCGGGCCAGTTGTGCATGCCAAACACGCGCTGCATCGGGAAGCGCTGGAACAGCCCTTCCTCCACCATGGCGCGGCCGCCGCCCAGGCTCTCCTCGGCGGGCTGGAAAATCACGTACACGGTGCCGGCGAAGTTGCGCGTCTCGGCCAGATACTTCGCGGCGCCCAGCAGCATGGTGGTGTGGCCGTCATGGCCGCAGGCATGCATCATGCCCGGCACCACCGAGGCATGCGGCAGCCCGGTTTCCTCCTGCATCGGCAGCGCGTCCATGTCGGCGCGCAGGCCAATGGCGCGGTCGCTGGCCACGGCGCCGCGAATAACCCCCACCACGCCGGTCACGGCCATGCCGGTGATGACTTCGTCGCAGCCGAATTCGCGCAGCTTGCTGGCCACCAGCGCGCTGGTCCGCGTTTCCTGGAAGCCAATCTCGGGGTGCATGTGGATGTCGCGCCGCCAGGCGGTCATGTCGTCATGATATTCGGCGATGCGGTTGATGACGGGCATGGCGGAGGTTCCGGCAGTGAAGGTCAGGATGTGGCGCGGGTGAAGGTCTGGGCAAGGCCCTCGGCCAGCGACCGTGGCGAAACGCCCAATTCCCGCCGCATCGGCAGAATGTCAAAGGCCTTGTCCTCGGTCAGCCGGCGGATCTCATCGGCGCCGATGCGGGGCAGGCCGGGCAGGCAGCGTGTCAGCGGCGCCAGCAGGCGCAGCGGCAGCGCCGGAATGGGCAAAATGCGCGGCGCCCGCTGGCCGGCGGCCTGGGCCACGGCGCGCATGAAATCGCGGTACGGCATGGCGGTGGGGCCGGCAATGTCCAGCACATGCGGCAGGGTCCAGGCGCGGTCCAAGGCCGAAAGCAGGCAGGCCGTCACGTCGGCCTGGTGAATCGGCTGCACCAGCGCGGTGCCGCCACCGGGCAGGGGGGCGAAGGGCAGGCGCCGCAGCAGCGCGGCCAAGCGCTGCACATTATCCTCGCCCTGGGCGCCATAGATCATGGTGGGGTGCAGCAGCACGCCGGGGCGGTGGCTGGCCATGAAGGCCGCCTCGCCCTGGCGTACGCCGTCGCCATGCGCATCCGGCCAGCGGGAATGCCGCCGGGTGCTGCCCATGAACACGAAGCTGGTGCCCAGCGGCGCCGCCGCCAGAATGGCTCCGGCATGCCGGGCATGCGCCGCCGAGGCCACACGCGTAGAGCCGGCCAGCGCCGCGCGCAGGGCGGCGCCGTCGGTCAAATCCGCCAGGCGCGGCGTGCCGGGCAGCCCCAGCGCCGCCCATTTGGCGGCATTGCGCACCACGGGCACATAGGCGGTGCCGCGTGCCGCCAGGGCATGGCACAGCGCCGCCCCGCTGCGGCCCGCGGCGCCGACTATGTGCAGCAACTACTTCCCCTCGGGCCGCAGGAAGCCAAGGTCGCAGCCATCCTGCGCCTGCAGCACTTGGTCGTGCATCAGCTTGTCCCAGCCGCGCACCGGGGCCACCAGCGGCGCCCAGCCGGTGCGGCGGCGGGCGAACTCCGCCTCGGAGATCAGCAGGTCGATGCTGCGGTTCTTCACCGAAAGCCGGATGCGGTCGCCGGTTTCGGCAAAGGCCAGCGGCCCGCCTACGGCGGCTTCCGGGCTGATGTGCAGCACAATGGTGCCGAAGGCGGTGCCGGACATGCGGCAGTCGCTGATCCGCACCATGTCCTTCACGCCCTGGCGCGCCAGCTTCTTCGGAATCGGCAGGTAGCCGGCTTCCGGCATGCCGGCGGGGGTGGTCGGCCCGGCATTCTTCAGCACCATGATGTCATCGGCGCTGATATCGAGGTCGGGGTCGTCCACCCGGTTGGCCAGGTCGGCCAGGCCGTCGAACACCACAATCCGCGCTTCCTTCTCGAACAGGGAAGGCGTGGCGGCGCTGCGCTTGAGGATGGCACCATCCGGCGCCAGGTTGCCGAACAGCGAAACCAACCCGCCCACCGGGGAAACCGGGTTGCTGCGCGCATGGATGTACTGGCGGTCCACAAAGTCGCTGCCTTCGTCCAACTGCTCGGCCAGGGTGCGGCCATACAGGTCGATGCAGTCCAGGTGCAGCAGGTCACGCATTTCGCGCAGCAGCATCCGCATGCCGCCGGCGGCGTGGAAATCCTCCATATAGCCTTCGCCGGTGGGCTTGAGATCGACCAGCACCGGGGTGGTCTCGCTCAGCCGGTCCAGGTCGCGCAGGTCCACCTTCACGCCCACGCGGCCGGCCACGGCGGTCAGGTGGATCAGCGCATTGGTGGAACCACCAATGGCCAGCAGCACGCGCAGCGCGTTCTCCACGCTTTTCTGCGTAATCAGCTGCGACGGCTTCACCGGGTGGTGGATCAACCGCACCGCCAGGGCGCCGGCTTCCTCGGCAATGCGCAGCCGGTCGCTGTGCACCGCCGGGGTGCTGGCGGCGTCCAGCGGCATGAAGCCCAGTGTGGCGGCAATGCAGGCCATGGTGCTGGCGGTGCCCATCACGCCGCAGGTGCCGGCGGAAGTCGCCAGCTTGCCCTCAATGGCGTCGATCTTCTCGTCGCTCACTTCCCCGGCGCGGTAGCGCGCCCAGTAGCGGCGGCAGTCGGTGCAGGCGGCCAGGCGCTCGCCCTCAAAGCGCTGCGCCAGCATGGGGCCGGTCACCAGCATCACCGCCGGCATGTCGTTGCTGGCGGCGGCCATCAGCTGGGCCGGCACAGTTTTGTCGCAGCCGCCAATCAGCACAACGCTGTCCATCGGCTGGGCCTGCAGCATGGCCTCAGTGTCCAGCGCCATCAGGTTCCGATAGTGCATGGAGGTGGGGAACAGCGAGGGTTCGCACAGGCTGACCGTGGGGAAGCCCAGCGGCAGGGCGCCGGCCGCCAACACGCCGCGCTTCACCGCGTCCACCAGCTCCGGCACGCTGCGGTGGCAGTTGTTGAAGTCGCTGGAGGTATCGGCGATGCCGACCACCGGCTTGGCCAGCATGGCGCTGGAATAGCCCATGGACTTCGCAAAGCTGCGGCGCAGGTACAGGGCGAATTTGAGGTCGCCGTAATTCGCTGCGTTGCGGGCCAGGCCGCGCGGGGGTTCGTTTGTGCTCATGGGGTGGGACTTCGCCTGTTCATGGGTCGGAAGGCAAGGGGGTGCGGCAGGCTGCGGGCTACTCGGCCTGCACGCCGGCCCGGCGCATCAACCCGGCATGCAACTGCAATTCCTCGGCAATGCGGGCGGCCATGGCGGCGGGGCCTTGCGGCACCTGGTACATGCCCACCGGGTCCAGCACGCGGCGTACCTCGGGCGCGGCCATGGTGGCGCTGGTGGCGGCCTCCAGCTGCGCCACAATGGCGGGCGGCGTGCCCTTTGGGGCGGAAATCCCGTACCAGCCACCCACCCGGAAACCGGGAAAACCCAGTTCCGCCACGGTGGGCAGTGCCGGCAGCAGGCTGCTGCGTTCCGGCGCGCAGGTGGCCAGGGGGCGCAGCCGGCCACTCTCGATATGCCCCTTGCAGGCGGCCAGCAGGGCGAACATCAGGTCGGTCCGGCCGGCAATGGTGTCGATCAGCGCCGGCGGGCTGCCGTTATAAGGCACATGCGTCATCTCGGCCCCGGCGCGAATGCCAAGGTCCACCATCGGCAGGTGCGCCGTGGTGCCAATGCCCCAGCTGGCATAGTTGATGCTGCCGGGCCGGGCCTTCGCCGCGGCCAGAATCTCGGCCAGGCTGTTCCACTTGGGGTTGGCGCACAGCACATAAACACTGTCGGTCACCATGCCGACATGGGCGAAGTCCTGCTGCGGGTTGTAGCCCGGGTTCTTCAGCGCCAGCGGGGCCATGGTGTAGGTCACGATGGTGCCCATCAGCAGCTGCAGGCCATCGGGCCGGGCGCGGGCCACCTGCCGGGCGGCCAGACTCGTGGAGGCGCCGGGCCTGTGCTCCATCACCACCGTGGCGCCCAGCCGGCTGGCCAGGCCATCCACCACCACCCGGCCAATCACGTCACTGGCGCCGCCGGCGGCATAGGGGTTGATGAGGGAGATGGTCTGCCCGGCGGCGAAGCTGGGCGCCTGGGCGCGGCCAACCCCGGGCAGCAGCAGGGCGGGCGCGGCCAACAAGGCGCGGCGGGTGGTTTTTTCCATGGCGTTTGTCTCCCTTGGGTACAGAGTGTGGCGCCGGAGGGGGCTTCGCAAGCTACGGTAACGGGATACCGCAGGCCAAAAACCCAGTTTTTCCCTTGACCTGCCGGCCCCCAGCCGCAATAACCCGCGCCTCTCCAGGACCAGACAGAACCATACCGATGCATTTGCAAGCGCAGACCCGCTCGCTGAAGCCGGCCGAGGTGACCAAGGGCTGGGTGGTGATCAATGCCGAGGGCCTCGTGCTCGGACGGCTTGCCACCATCGTTGCCAACCGTCTCCGCGGCAAGCACAAGCCCCAGTTCACGCCGCACGTTGACTGCGGCGACCACGTCATCATCGTGAACGCCGAAAAGGTGCGCGTGACCGGCAACAAGGCCGAGCAGAGCGTGTTCTATTGGCACACCGGCTTCGCCGGCGGCATCAAGGAACGCACCTTCCGGGCGCGCATCGAGGGCAAGCACCCCGAGCGCGTGATCGAGAAGGCCGTGGAGCGCATGATCACGCGCGGTCCGCTCGGCCGCGTGCAGATGAAGAACCTGCACGTCTATGCCGGCTCGGAACACCCGCATGCCGGCAACCAGCCCGTTGCGCTGGACGTTGGCGCGCTGAACCGCAAGAACAAGGTGGTCTGAGCCGATGAGCGAGCAGCAGACAAGCGACAGCCTGGCCGACCTGAAGGCGATGGTTGCCGGCACCCCGGCGACGCAGCAGAGCAATGGCGAGGCCGCTCCGGTCTACCAGGTGAAGCGCGACGCCCAGGGCCGCAGCTACGCCACCGGTCGCCGCAAGAACGCGGTTGCCCGCGTGTGGGTGAAGCCGGGCAAGGGCGTCATCACCATCAACGACCGCCCGGTGCTGAAGTACTTTGCGCGCCCCGTGCTGCGCATGGTCATCACCCAGCCCTTCCTGGTGGCTGACCGCTACCAGCAGTTCGACGTCATCGCCACTGTTGTTGGCGGCGGTCTGTCGGGCCAGGCTGGCGCGGTGCGCCACGGCATCAGCCGTGCGCTGACCAACTTCGAGCCGGCCCTGCGGCCGATCCTGAAGAAGGCCGGCTTCCTGACGCGCGATCCGCGTGTGGTTGAGCGCAAGAAGTACGGCAAGGCCAAGGCACGACGCAGCTTCCAGTTCAGCAAGCGCTAAACGCCGGCGGATCGGCGTTCTGCGCCGGCCGCATGGCTGTTCATCGGGAAGGGCGGGTCCGCAAGGGTCCGCCCTTCTTGCGTTTCAGCGCCGGTTTCACGGCACAATAAGGTAGTCAGGGAGTCCCTCAGATGGCGAAGACGCCCACGGTTTTCATTGATGGCGAGGCCGGCACCACCGGCCTGCAAATCCGCGACCGGCTGGCCCTGCTGGCCAATGTCGAAGTGCGCAGCATCGACGCCGCCCGCCGCAAGGACCCCGCCGCCCGCCAGGCGCTGATGGCCGAGGTGGATCTGGTGGTGCTGTGCCTGCCGGATGACGCGGCCAAGGAAAGCGCCAAGCTCGCCGCCGAACTGGGCGACCGCGCGCCCAAGCTGCTGGACGCTTCCACCGCGCACCGCGTCAACCCGGACTGGGCCTATGGCCTGGCGGAACTGGATGCCGCGCAGCCGGGCAAAATCGCGGCGGCGGCGCGGGTTTCCAACCCCGGCTGCTACCCCACCGGCGGCATTCTGCTGCTGCGCCCGTTGATCGAGGCCGGCATCATCCCGGCCGACCATCCCATCACCTGCAATGCCATCTCCGGCTATTCCGGCGGCGGCAACGCCATGATCGCGCAGTACGAAGCCCGCACCGCGCCCGACTTCGAGTTGTATGGCCTGGGGCTGGAGCACAAGCACATCATCGAGTTGCAGCTCTACAGCGGCCTGACCCGGCGGCCGATCTTCGTGCCCAGCGTCGGCGACTTCCGTCAGGGCATGATCGACAGCATTCCGCTGCACCTGGACACTTTGCCGGGCAAGCCCAAGGCCGCCGATCTGGAAGCCATTCTGGCCGCCCGCTACGCTGGCTGCGAGCATGTGCGCGTGGTGCCGGCCAGCGCCAAGCTGGAACCCCAGGCGCTGAACGACACCAACGGGCTGGAGCTGCGCGTGCATGGCAATGACAAATACGGCCAGGCGGTGCTGACGGCGCGCTACGACAATCTCGGCAAGGGCGCTTCCGGCGCGGCCGTGCAGAATATCGGCCTCATGCTCGGCATCGCGGTCGTCACCTCGTTGAAGCAGGCCGCCGAATGAACATCTTCCCGTTCGAGGGCAAGTGGCCCCGCATCCACGAATCCGCCTGGATCGCACCCACGGCGGCGGTGATCGGGGATGTTGAGATCGGCCCCAACAGCACCGTCTGGTACCATTGCGTGCTGCGTGGCGACACCAACTTCATCCGCATCGGTGAAGGCACCAACATCCAGGATGGCAGCATCCTGCATGTGAACCGCGGCAAGGAGCCGTGCATCCTGGCCAACCATGTCACCATCGGCCATGCCTGCATCATCCATGCCTGCACCCTGCAGGACCGTGCCTTTGTGGGCATGGGCGCCACGGTGCTGGATGGCGCGGTGATGGAGGAGGGCAGCATGCTGGCCGCTGGCTCCATTCTGCCGCCTAACAAGCTGATGCAGCGCTACGAGCAGTGGATGGGCAACCCCGCCAAGCTGCGCAAGGTGCTGACCGAGGCTGAGCGCGCCGGGTTTGACCGCACTGCCGCGCATTACGCCGAACTGGGCCACCGCCACCGCGCCAGCCTGGCCTGAGCGAGTCGGCGGCCTTGCGCGGGCATCTGGACCGGCTGGACGACGCGCTCCATGGCTGGGTGGTGGACCCGGCCCGGCCGGAGGCTTCTCTGGAACTGACCCTGCTGGTGGATGGCGTGCCGCGCGCCACCACTCGGGCCAGCCTGCCCCGGCCGGATGTGGCTGCGGCCGGGCTGGGCGGCCCGGCCTGCGGCTTTGTGCTGCCCTTGCCACCCGCCTGCCTGGATGGCGACGAGCATGTGCTGGCGCTGCGGCTGGCCGATGGGCGCTGCTTCCTGCCGCCGGGCATTCCGGCGCGCACTCTGCTGGGCACGCCGCAGGTTCAACTGCTGCCGGCGCAGCCGGAGATGCTGCCCGAGATGGTGGCGTTGCTGCGCCAGACCCATGTGGAAAGCGCGCTGGACCCCGGCCTGGTGCAGCCCGAGGAGGTCAGCCGCTGGCTACGCGAAGCCTGCGACCCCGCACGCCGATTGCTGACGCTTGCCCGGGCCAATGGCCGCCTGGTGGGCTATGCCGAGGTGGAGCGGCAGCTGGTGCGGGGGACCTTGGCCGGGCTGCTGCGGATGAGCGTGCTGTTGGCCTATCGGCGGCGCGGCATGGGCGAGGCCCTGCTGGCCCGGGTGGAACACCGCGCTGCCAGCCTGGGTGACCAGGCCATGTGGCTGACGGTGGCCGAGGCCAATGCGCCGGCGCGGGCGCTGTACCGGAAGCGTGGCTTCCAGCGTGCCCCAGAGGTTCCGCTGCCGGCCTGGCGCGACCCTGCCGGGCTGGTGAAGGTGAAGCAACTGGCGGCCGCAGCGCCGGCAACTCTGCCACCCCCTTAACCCGGCGGCGGATTTCGGTCTTAATGAAGGGCATAATGTCCTGAGAAAGACCGAGGCCGCCAATGCCCGACTTCAAGACCGTCGCTCAGTTGCTGCAAGTGGGCGAGGCGGCGCTGCCCGCCATCCGCGCGCCCGAGCGTGCCTCGCTTTCCTATGCCGGCCTGCGGGAATTGGCCCACACCACCGTGGCCAAGCTGAACAGCATTGGCATTGGCCGCGGCGACAGGGTTGCCATTGTGCTGCCCAACGGGCCGGAAATGGCCGCCGCCTTCGTGGCCATTGCCGCCGGCGCCACCACCGCGCCACTGAACCCGGCCTATAAGGACGAAGAATTCGAGTTCTACCTGACCGACCTGAACGCCAAGGCGCTGGTGGTGCAGAAGGGCTGGGAAACCCCGGCCCGCGCCGTGGCCAAAAGGCTGGGCGTGCCGGTGCTGGAACTGGTGGCCGGCAGCCATGGCGGTGCCGGGCATTTCGCCCTGGAGGGCGGTGAGCCGGCCCTGCCCGCCAAGGCCGGCATGGCGCAGGATGACGAGGTGGCGCTGGTGCTGCACACCTCCGGCACCACCGCCCGGCCCAAGATCGTGCCGCTGACCCATGCGAATGTGACCGCCAGCGCCGCCAACATCGCCGGCACCCTGGCGCTGACTCGGGTGGATGCCTGCCTCAACGTCATGCCGCTGTTCCATATCCACGGCCTCATCGCCGCCACGCTGGCTTCGCTGGCCGCGGGTGGCGCGGTGATCTGCACGCCGGGCTTCAACGCGCTGCGCTTCTTCGGCTGGTTGGATGCCGAGCGCCCCACCTGGTACACTGCCGTACCCACCATGCATCAGGCCATCCTGACGCGGGCCGAGCGCAATGTCGAGATCATCAAGCGGGCGCCACTGCGCTTCATCCGCTCCTCCTCGGCCAGCCTGCCGGCGCAGGCCATGCGGGACCTGGCCGCCGCCTTCAGCGCCCCGGTGCTGGAAAGCTACGGCATGACCGAGGCGAGCCACCAGATGTGCAGCAACCCGCTGCCGCCGCGCCCGCAAAAGCCAGGCCTGGTTGGCCTGCCCGCCGGGCCGGAGGTCGCCATCATGGATGACGACGGCAACATCCTGCCCAAGGGCGAGATTGGCGAGGTGGTGATCCGCGGCGCCAATGTGACGCATGGCTACGAGGCGAATCCGGACGCCAATGCCAAGGCCTTCACCAAGGGCTGGTTCCGCACCGACGACCAGGGGATGTTCGACGAGGATGGCTACCTGCTGCTGACCGGCCGGCTGAAGGAGCTCATCAAGCGCGGTGGTGAACAGGTAAGCCCGCTGGAGGTGGATGGCATTCTCAGCGAACACCCGGCGGTGGCGCAGGCGCTGACCTTCAGCATTCCGCACCCCATGCTGGGCGAGGAAGTGGGCGCCGCCGTGGTGCTGAAGGACGGCATGGAATGCAGCGAGCGCGAGCTGCGCGAGCATGCCGGCAAGCACCTGGCGGACTACAAGGTGCCGAAGAAAATCGTGTTCCTGCCGGAAATCCCCAAGGGCGCCACGGGCAAGCTGATGCGGATTGGCCTGGCCGAGAAGCTCGGGGTCACGGCGTAACCCCATGAAGATTTGCATCTTCGGCGCGGGCGCCATTGGCGGGTTGATGGCGGCCAGGCTGGCCGCGAAGGGCGAGGCCGAGGTCACGGTCATCGCCCGTGGCCCGCACTTGGCCGCCATGCAGCAGCACGGGCTGCGCCTCATCTCGGATGGCGTGGAGACGGTGACGCATCCGCGCTGCGTGGCCAGCGCGGCGGAAGCCGGGCCGCAGGATTATGTGGTGGTAACGCTGAAGGCGCACAGCCTGCCCGGCGCGGCGCAACAGATGCAGCCGCTGCTGGGGCCGGAAACGGCGGTGGTTTCGGCGGTCAACGGCGTGCCCTGGTGGTACTTCCACAAGCTTGCCGGCCCGCATGAAGGCCGCCGGGTGGAGAGCGTGGACCCGGGTGGTGTGGTCAGCGCGCTGCTGCCGCCGGAACGCGCCATTGGTTGCATCGTCTATCCCGCCGCCGAGGTGCCCGAGCCGGGCGTGATCGACCATACCTATGGCGACCGCTTCACCCTGGGCGAGCCGGATGGCAGC
>CANFIE010000113.1 GCA_947446625.1 Acetobacteraceae bacterium
AAGCGCGTGGGCGAGTTGACCGACGGCAAGTTCAACATCCGCACCTTCCCCGCCGGTGAGATTGTGCCCAGCCTGCAGGTGCTGGACGCGGTGCAGAACGGCACGGTGGAGATGGGCCAGACCGCGCTGTACTACTACGTCGGCAAGGATCCTTCCTTCGGCTTCTTCACCTCGCTGCCCTTTGGCGGCAACCTGCGCCAGCAAAGCGCCTGGATGCGGCGCGGCGGCGGCAATGAGCTGTGTGCCGAGGTGCTGAAGGAGTACAATTGCCACGGCATTCTGCTGGGCGAAACCGGCACACAGATGGGCGGCTGGTTCCGCAACGAGATCAAGAGCATTGCCGATGTGCAGGGGCTGAAATTCCGCGTGGCCGGCATGGGCGGGCAGATTTTCCAGCGCATGGGCGCGGTGCCCACGCTGATTCCGGGCACCGACATCTACCCCAGCCTGGAACGCGGCACGATCGACGCCGCCGAATGGGTGGGGCCGTATGACGACGAGAAGCTCGGCTTTGTGCGCGTGGCGAAATACTACTACTCGCCGGCCTTCTGGGAGCCTTGCGCCAAGGGGCACCTGCTGATCAACCAGCGCCACTGGGACAGCCTGCCGAAAGCCTATCAGGCGGCGCTGGAAGTGGCGTGCAGCGAGGTGGAGCCGGAGATGATTGCCCGCTACGACCAGGGCAACCCGCAGGCGCTGCGCCGGCTGATTGCCGGTGGCGCGCAGCTGCGGGCCTGGCCGCGTGACGTGATGCAGGCGGCCTGGCGGGCGACGCATGAGGTGATTGAGGAAACCGCCGGCCGCAATGCGCGCTTCAAGCGGATTTGGGAAAGCTACAAGCCGTTCCGCGACGACCAGTTCCAGTGGTTCCGCATTGCCGAGAACGCCTACGACAACTTCGCCTTCACCGCCGGCAGCAGGTAGAGTCTGATCCGCGCAGGCGGCATCGCCGAAGCGGTGAATCAGCCTCTCAAACGACACAATGGCGCCGCGCCCAGGCCGGGCGCGGCGCCATGCGGGGCTACAGGCGGAACAGCGCGCGGGCGATGCCGCTTTCCATGGCCGCCACTTCGGCCGCGCTGAAGCCGGCTTCCTGCACCACCTTGCGCGGCGTCATGTCTCCGATGGGGAAGGGATAGTCGCTGCCCATCATGATGCGGTCCTTGCCGACCACATCGGCCAGGAAACGCAGGGCACGAGTGTCCTGCAAGATCGTGTCGTACCACATCGCCTTCAGGCTCGCTTCCGGGTCGCCCAGCTTCTGGTCCAGCGCGTGGTTGGTCTTCAGCCGGCCGAGGATGAAGGGCAGGCCCGAGCCACCGATGCCGCAGATGACCTTGGCGTTGCGGTACTTCAGGATGTGGCCGCTGTAGATCAGGCGCGAGACGGCGATCATCGTGTCGGTCACGCGGCCCACGGCGTTCGCCATGCCGTAGTCATGCACGCGGTTGTCGCCGCTCTCAAATACCGGGTGGATGAAGACGGCGGCGCCGGTCTTGTCGGCCATCTCCCAGAAGGGATCCAGCGAGGGGTCGTCCAACACGCCGCCCACGCCCTTCGGTTGGGTACCGATCATCACGCCCGGGAAGCCCATGGCCATGGCTTCGCTCAGCACTTCAGCGGCAGCGGCGCCATCCTGCAACGGCACGCAGGCCAGCGGCACGAAGCGCGGTTGCGCCGCCTGGGCCTGCTTCAAATGCTGGTTCATCAGGCGCGACCAGGCCACGCCCTCGCTGGCCGGGATTTCGTAGCCGAACATATCCAGCCAACCGCCCACCACCTGGTGGGTGATGCCGTTCTTGTCCATCCAGTCCAGCCGCTGCTGCGCGTTCTGCAGAAAGGGCGCCACCGGCCGCGTGGCCTTGCCGCCGGCAAATGCGAAGCCACCAGCCTCGGTGATGTGCACGCTGGGGAATTCGGCGGCGCGGCCCTTGATTTCCGCCAGCAGGGGCGGCGGCACCATATGGCCGTGGCAGTCGATGATCATGCGGAGGTTCCTTCGGCAACAAGATCGGAAAGCAAGGCGGGGCGCATGGGCAATTGGTCCACTCGCACACCGCGTGGGGCCAGCGCGTCATTCACCGCGCCGGCAATGGCGGCCGGGCTGCCCAGGTAGCCGCTTTCGCCGCTGCCCTTCTGGCCAAACACCGTCAGCGGCGAGCGCGTGACCTGATGCACAATCTCCACCCGCGGCACTTCATGCGCGCTGGGCAGCAGGTAGTCCATGAAGCTGGCGGCGGTGGGCTGGCCGGTCTGCGCATCCACGCTGAACTCCTCCAGCAGCGCCGCGCCAATGCCGTGCGCGATGCCGCCCAGCGTCATGCCCTTCACCACATCGGGGCTGATCACCTGGCCGCAGTCATGGCCGATGATGTAGCGACGAATCTCCGGCCGGCACAGCACGGGGTCCATGGCCAGCAGCACGTAGTGGAACTCAAAGGAATGGCAGGGGTACATCTGCACCTTGTCATCCAGCGGCAATTGGCCGCCGGTGGGCACCATGTAGATGCTGCTGGCCGAGAGCCCCGGCTCCATGCCTTCCGGCAGGCGGAAATACTCGCGGTGCGCAATCAGCACCAGTTCCAGCCAGCTCAGCTTGCGGCCGTCGGGCGCGTGGATATCGCCTTCGCTGTAGCGCAGGTGCAGCAGCGGCACGCCCAAGTCATGCGCGGCAATCTGCATCAACTGGTGCCGCAGCTTCTGCGCCGCCCGCACCGCCGCGCCACCGAGCATGATGGCCATGCGGCTGCCCACCGGGCTGTTGCTGGGCAGCGAGGCCAGGCTGTCGGGCCGAATGACGCGAATGCGCTCGGGCGGAATCTCCAGCACTTCGGCCACCGCCACGCTCACCAGCGTCTCATGCGCCTGGCCCGAGGTGGTGGTGTGCATCGCCGCCGTAATGCCGCCCAGCCCGTCCACGTGAATGCGGCAGCTTTCCATCCAGGTGGTGGTGCGATTGGCTGGGTTCAGCAGTGGCTCGAAGGATGAGTTCCCACCCGATGGCTCCAGGCAGGAAGCGATACCGACGCCCGCCAGCAGCCCCTGCGCCCGCAGCGCGTCGCGTTCGGCAAACAGGTCCGCCACCGCCACGGTCTTGTCGAGCAGGCCGTGGTAGTTGCCGCTGTCATAGGTCGTGCCGCTCGGGATCAAATACGGGAACTGGTCGGCGCGGATGAAGTTGCGGCGGCGCACTTCCAGCCTATCCAGCCCCAGCACGGCGGCAACCTTGTCGATGCCCGTCTCCAGCGCGTAGTTGGTCGGCGCCTGGCCAAAGCCGCGCACCGCTTCCTGCGGCGTCTTGTTCGAGGCCACGGCCAGCGCGTGATACTCCACCGCCGCGATGGCATAGGGGCCGACGATGGCACCAATGGGCTTGCCCAGCTGAAACGGCGACCGCCCGGCATAGGCGCCGACATTGTCCAGCGCGCGCATCTTCATGGCCTGCACGCGGCCGCTGTCGTCAAACGCCAGTTCCACGTCGAACACGCGTTCCGGCCCCTGCATGTCGCCGCCGGTCATGTTCTCCAGCCGGTCCTCCACCAGCCGCACCGGGCGGTTCAGCGCCCGCGCCAGATGACCCACCAGCACCGCATGCTTGATGCCGCGCTTCACGCCATAGCTGCCGCCTACATCCACATCGTAATGCACCCGCACCGCATTGCCAGGCAGGCGCAGGCTGCGGGCAATCTGGTCGGGGAATTTCGGCATCTGGATGCTGGCCCAAACGTCCAGAACCGCATCCGTCGGCTCCCAGCGCGCCGTGACGGCAAAGGTTTCCAGCGGCACGGTGGAGGACCGGCCCCAGCGCACCCGGTAGCTCAGCTTGCGCGGCGCGGCGGCGAATTGCTCGGCAACCGGCCCCCACACGAAGTGACGGTCCAGCAGCACATTGCTGCCATGCGGCGGATGCACCAGCGGCGCGCCCGGCGCCATCGCCGCCTCGCCATCCAGCACGAAGGGCAGCGTCTCGTATTCCACCCGCACCAACTCGCGGGCATCCTCGGCAATGGCGCGGCTTTCGGCCACCACCATGGCCACCCATTCGCCGGCATAGCGCACCTGGCCCACGGCCAGCGGGTAGCGCACCACCAGCGGGGTGTTGGCGCCGTTCATCAGTGGCTCGGTGGCGGCGGCAAGCTCGGCGCCGGTCAGCACCGCATGCACGCCGGGCAGCGCCAGGGCGGCGCTGGCGTCTATCGCCACAATACGGGCGCAGGGGTGTTCGCTCTGCACCGGGGCGCAATGCAGCATGCCAGGCAGCACCAAATCCGCCGCGTAATGCCCGCCACCGGCCACGAAGCGCCGATCCTCTCGCACCCGGCGCTTATGGCCCACATAGCGGAAGGGCGGCTGCAACTGCACGGTCATGGCGTGTTGCTCCGGGCCAGGCGTTGGGCGGCCAGTTCTATCGCTTCCACAATCTGGCCATAGCCGGTGCAGCGGCACAGATTGCCGCTGATCGCCTCCACAATCTCAGCACGGCTGGGCGCGGGATTGGCGCGCAGCAGCGCATGCGCGGTCAGCACCATGCCCGGCGTGCAGTAGCCGCATTGCATGCCGTGGGTTTCCACAAAGCTGTCCTGCACCACCGAGAGTTCGCCCGGCGCCGGGGTCACGCCCTCAATCGTCGTCACCACCTCGCCCTCGGCCTGGGCGGCCAGCATCAGGCAGCTGCGCACCGGTTCGCCATTCAGCAGCACGGTGCAGGTGCCGCACACGCCGTGTTCGCAACCGGCATGAGTACCCTTCAGCCCCAGCGTATCACGCAGCGCGTCCAGCAAGCTGGTACGGTCGTCCACGTCAATCGCGTGGTCGGCGCCATTCACATGCAGGGTCAGTTGCATCGCATCGCCTCCGCCAGCGCATCCGCCAGCACCTGTTCGGCCAGGGCCTGCGCTGCCCGGCGCCGATACGCCGCACCGGCATTGCCATCGCTCATCATTTCCAGCGGGGCCAGCGCGGCGGCAATCGCGGGCTTCGCCTCGGTCAGCGAAGTGCCCAGCAGCGCCGCCAGCGGCAGCAGTGTGGGCACCGGCGTGGCGCCACCAATGCCCAGCCGCAGCGAGGCGCAGCGGCCGGCGGCATCCAGCGTAACTTCGCAGGCGGCAGAGGCCAGGGCGTAGTCGCCGGCGCGCATGGCCACTTCGCGGAACCCTGTGCCGCGCCGCGGGGCACTCTGCCGGGCAATGCGCAGCCCGGTGAGCATGGCGCCCTCGGGCAAGGCGGTGGTCATGGGCGCCAGGAAGAAATCCACCGCGGCCACGGCGCTGCCATCATGCAGCAGCAACTCGGCACCCAGCGTCACCGCCACCAGCGCCAATTCGGCGGCCGGGTCGGCATTCGCCAGGCTGCCGCCCACGGTGCCGCGCCGCCGCGTGGGCGGGTGGCCCACAAACCGAATGGCCTTGGCCAGCAACGGCACGGCCTCGGCCAGGGCGGCGCTGCGTTCCACCGCCACCTGGCGCAGCGTGGCGCCCAGTTCCACGCGGTCGGCGGCAATCTCCAGCCGGTCCAGCCCCGGAATGCGGGCAATGTCGATGAGCTTGCTCGGCCGTACCAGCCGCATGGCCAGCATGGGCATCAGAGTTTGGCCGCCGGCCAGCAGCCGGGCATCAGGGTCGGCCGCCATCCAGGCCAAGGCCTGGGCCATGGTCTCGGCGCGGCAATACTCAAAGCGTGCTGGCTTCACGCGGCTGGGCCGCCCGGCCTGGGCTGGGGGTGGGGCATTCCTGGTCCTCCGGGCGGCTCGTTGGCCACTGGCGGAGCATCGGGCCAAGCGCCGGCAGGGGCAAGGCCGGCCCGGGCAACGTGGTCAGGCGGGTTCGTAGGTCACCAGGCTGCCGTCATCGCCGGTCAGGCGGCAGTGGCGCCAGGTGCCATCGGGCGCAAAGCCGGTTTCGCCCGCCACCGCGCCGGTCACGCGCCACAGCACGCCGCCATCGGGCTGGGCTTCCTGCCGCCAGTCCAGCGCCAGCGGGGCGCCGTTGGCGTTGTCGAACAAGGGTCGGCCCGGGCGGCGCGGATCCCACCAGGCCATGGGCGCGGCATTGCCGGGCAGCAGGCGCTCTCCGGCCGAGCCTCGAACCCGCAGGCCATCGCCCTCGGCCTCGGCGCTGAACTGCTCCACCGAACCATTGCGTTCTTCGCGCCCGCTGGCGCGCAGCAAGCGGTCGCCGGCCCAGGCTTCCGTCAGCACATGGTTCAGCCGGAAGAAGGTGATGCCGAGCACCCGCACCAGCAGATCCACCTCGGCCCGCACCTCCAGCCCGGCGGCAGTGCGGGTCAGCACCACGCTATGGGTGCCCAGCACCCGGCCTTGCCGCACCAGCCGAAACCGGTACTGCGTGCTGCCTTGGGCCAGCGCGCCCCAGGGCAGCAGCAGGCCAGCGGCCAGAGCGCGGCGCGAGAGGGCGGGCATGCGGGTGGGCCTTTGCGGCAATGCGAAAGCTTTATGAACCCTCAACGCCGCTTTGCCCAAGGGGCGACAAACCCTGCCCGGCATGCCACAAGGCCGGCATGCGTCAGCTTCTGCTGCTGCGGCACGCCAAGTCTGACTGGGATGACCCGCGGCTTTCCGATCATGCCCGTCCGCT
This sequence comes from Acetobacteraceae bacterium, assembly GCA_947446625.1. GTDB lineage: Bacteria > Pseudomonadota > Alphaproteobacteria > Acetobacterales > Acetobacteraceae > CAIMOR01. The sequence continues at coordinate 6,594 of CANFIE010000113.1, forward strand.
GAATGCGCGCGGCCGCCGTGCCGCGGCGGCCATGGCCCAGGCCATGCGCGAGCTGCGGCTTTCTCCCGACCTGGTGCTGGTTTCCTCCGCCCGGCGCACCCTGCAAACGCTGGAAGCGCTGACCCCGTTTGAGGATGGCCCGCTGGTAGAACCAATGGACGACCTGTATCTGGCGCCCTGGCAACGCCTGCTGGACCTGTTGCGCGGCGTACCGGAAACCGTGCGCAGCGTGCTGCTGATTGGCCACAACCCCGGCCTGCATCAACTGGGCCTGGCACTGATGGGCCCGGCCGAAAACAGCCCCAATGCCACGCGCCTGGCCGAAGGCTACCCCACCGGCACGCTGAGCGAGTTCGCCATCGCCAGCCCGTGGCATTTGCTGGAACCCGAGGCCGCCCGGCTGATACGCTTCCTGCCGCCACGGGATTTGCCGGCGGCCAATATGGAATCGCCCCGCTGACCGAAGACGTCCAACCCGAGCCCAGTACCGAGGCCGAGGCCACCGCCGAACCGCCAAGTCCGCCGCTGGCATCCTTCAGCCTGGAACTGGCGCTGCCGGTTGAAGCCGCCGCCCGGCTGACCCGCCACCCCGCCATTGCCCTGCGCCGGCTGGGGCGCGCCCGGGGCAGCGCCGCCGAAATTGTGTGGTTGGACAGCGCCGATGGCCTGCTGGCGGCGAATGGGTTGGTGCTGGAACAGGCCGGCCGCGCCATGCCCTGGCTGCGCCGCTGCCTGCCCAAGGCCACCACCCCCTGGTGCCCCGGCCAGCCCGCCGCAGCCGAGGATTCGGCGCCCGATAGCTGGGAAGCCCAAATTCCAGTGCCCATGGCGGCCTTTACCGGCCGGCGCAGTCTGCTGACGCTGCAAGGCCAGGCGCCGCTTGAACTGGACCTGCTGCAGGGCCGGCTGCGCACCGTGGCCAGCGAAGCGCCCGCCGCCCGGCTGCGCCTGACCGGCGATGCCACCGAAGTGCTGGGCCTGGCCCAGGCGCTGACCGCCGACCTGCCCCTGCTGCCCAGCCCCGACCTGGCCGAGGCCGCGCTGGGACTGGCCCGGCTGCGCCCGCCACGCGCCCGCCGCAAGGGCGCGCCAGACGTGCAGCCCGGCAGCAGCATGGAGGCAGCGCTGCTGGCGGTAACCGGACATCTGCTGGAAGTGATGCTGCAACACGCCCCAGGCTGCACCTTGCAGGCCGGGCCCGAGGGGGTGCACCAGCTGCGCGTGGCGCTACGCCGCCTGCGCTCGGCGTTGCGCAATTTCCGCCCGCTCATCGGCTGCCCGGAAGTGGATGCCTTCGACAAATCCCTGGCCAGGCTGGCCCGCCACCTTGGCCCGGCCCGCGACTGGGACGTGTTTCTGGCCGGGCTGGGCGCCGAGCTGGCCACCGCGGTGGGCCAGGACCAACGCTGCGCCCAGTTGCTGCGCGCCGCCGAAGCCCGGCGCCTGGCCGCCTATACCGCCCTGCGCGAGGCACTGGACGGCCCGGCGTTTCGGCAAATGATCATGGCTGGCATTGCCCTGGTGGCCCTGCGGCCCTGGCGCGAGGCGGAGACGCCAGCCCCGGCGCTGGACCTGCCGGCCGAGGCGCATGGCAGTGCGCTGCTGCAACGCCGCTGGCAGAAGCTGCGCAAGCAGGGCGAGGAGATCGAGGCGCTGGACGCCGAGGCGCTGCATGAGTTGCGCCTGGCGTGCAAGCGCCTGCGCTACGTGGCCGAGATTTTCACCCCGCTTTGGCCTGGCAAAACCGCCCGGCGCTTCATGGCCCGGCTGGCCGGGGTGCAGGAAGCGTTGGGCCAGGCGAATGACATGGCGGTGGCACGGGGACTCGTGGCCAGCCTACTGGTAGGCGCCCCCGGCAACGGCCCCGTGGCCACCCCCTGTGCGGTTGGACTGGCCGAAGGCTTCGCACTCGGGCGCCTGGGAGACACCCGGCAGGCCGGGCTGGAAACCTGGGAAAAACTGATGGATGCCCGGCCTTTTTGGCACCAGGCCTGAAGCTGCAATATTTTCACGCGTGACTTTTGCAGACGATGAGGTTGCAGGGGACCGCATGGCTGGGCTAGGCGTTCACCCATGTACAGGCGCCGGATATTCTCCCCCTCCCCCACCAGGCGCACCTTCCGTTCGCTCGCCTGGACGGTCGGTGTCATAGGTGGTCTGCTGTTCCTCGCCGTCGGCCTGCCCAGCGAGTTGATCGGCAGCACGCCCCGCAATCAGTCCTGGTCCGCGGCTTCGGCCGAGGTACTGGTGGTTGATGGCGAAACCCTGATGCTGGGCGACCGCCCGCTGCGGCTTTACGGCCTGGGCGCGCCCGGCCGGGGCGACCAATGCAATGATGGCCAGCGCCAGTTGGATTGCGGCAATGCCGCTGCCCAGGCCCTGGCGCATCTGGTGGCTGAGCGTGGCGTGGAATGCCGCCTGCACGGCCATGACCGCCATGGCCGTGCGCTGGGCGTATGCCGCGCCGGTGGCGTGGAGTTGAACGCCTCCATGGTGGCGGCAGGTTGGGCGCTGGCCGATGCCACCGCCGTGCCGGGCCTTGGCCCCATTGAGGCCGCCGCCCGGCAAAACGGCCGCGGCCTGTGGGCCGGTGGCTTTACCCCGCCAGAATCCTGGCGCCGCTGAACCCTTACCCGCGGCGCCGTTGCCAATACCCTTCGGGGGGGCATATCTTGCGCCGCACAATGGCGGGACCGCGTTTGGCGGCCCGACCCGGTCTCGAGGAAGTCACACCATGAGCGGCACGGCCAAGCCCAGCATTACCGTCAGCATCGACGGCACCAACAAAACCATGCAGCTGCCGCTGCTGCAGGGCACCATGGGCCCGCCGGTGGCTGACATCCGCAAGTTGAACGGCGAGCTGGGGATCTTCACCTTCGACCCCGGCTACGGCATGACCGCGAGCTGCGATTCGAAGATCACCTTCATCGACGGCGACGCCGGCATTCTGCTGTATCGCGGCTACCCGATCGAGCAGCTGGCCCAGAAGAGCGACTTCCTGGAAGTCTCGTACCTGCTGCTGAACGGCAGCCTGCCGACAGCCAGCGAGTTGGACAAGTTCGAGAAGGGCGTGATGCGGCACACCATGCTGCATGAGCAGCTGCGCCGCTTCTTCGACGGCTTCCGCCGCGACGCCCACCCGATGGCGATCATGTGCGCCGTTGTTGGCGCCATGGCCGCCTTCTACCACGACAACCTCGACATCAATGACCCCGAGCAGCGCCGCATCGCCGCCTTCCGGCTGATCGCCAAGGTGCCGACCATTGCCGCCTGGGCCTACAAGTACTCCATCGGCCAGCCCTTCATGTACCCGCGCAACGACCTGAAGTACGCGGAAAACT
>CANFIE010000114.1 GCA_947446625.1 Acetobacteraceae bacterium
GGGCGCTGCTGATGCCGCTGTTCTTCGCCCTGCTGCTGAGCCTGACCGGCCGCTACGGCCTGGGCTTTGCCCTGTGCGGCCTGCCGGCGCTGGTGGTGGGCGCCAGCATGCTGCGCCCGGCCTGGCTGCGTTTGCGATAACTCGGCCCTGTGTGTACCAGGGCGGCAGCACCCGCCTTTTGAGAGGAAGCAATGATGACCGACACCAAGATTGGCACTGGCGCCGAAGCCATGGCCGGCCAGCACATCAGCGTGCACTACACCGGCTGGCTGTTCGACGCCTCGGCCCCCGAGAACAAGGGCCGCAAGTTTGACAGCTCGCGCGACCGCGGCCAGCCCTTCCAGTTCCAGCTTGGCGTCGGCCAGGTGATTGGCGGCTGGGACCAGGGCTTCGCCGGCATGAAGGTGGGCGGCACCCGCACGCTGGTGATTCCGCCCGAGCTGGGCTACGGCGCTCGCGGCGCCGGCGGGGTTATTCCGCCGAACGCCACGCTGATCTTCGACGTCGAGCTGCTCGGCGTCGGCTGACTTACCGATTTGCTCCGGGGCGCAACCGCAGCCCCGGGCGCAGATTGGTGAAGGGCAAGGTGGCCGGGTCGGCCACCACCGGCCCGGGCGCGGCCACCACCAGCACCGCCTGGCTGATGGGCTGGAAATCCGCCCGGAAATGCACGCTGGACTTCAGCGCCAGAATGCTCTGCGCGCTGGGCTGCACGCCGATATGCGTGAGAATGGCCTGGTCCAGCGCCTGCATCTTGCGCGAAACCACCACCACCCGCACCCCGCTGGAAACCCGGATGAGCGCGGTGGCGCCCAGATTGGCCGGGTTACCCTTGCCCATGGGGCCAGTGCAGGTGAAGCGCCCATCGGTCAGCCGTTCCACCGTGGCATTCACCGCCAGCGGCGCGCCGTCGCTTTTGCCGCCCAGGGTCAGCGCCAGCGAGGCGCCCTCCCCCGCCGCGTGGCAGGCCGCCGCGCTTTCGGCGTCGTTTATCAGGCACAGCACCGCGCCCTGCGCATCCTGGCGGATGAGTTCCGCCAGCAGCCCGGTGGTATCGCCATGGCCGCCGCCGCCGGGATTGTCCTGCGTGTCGGCCATCACCACCGGCTTGCTGTTGCCGCGCGCCAGCGTGATGGCTTGGGCCACACCCTCGGCGGCTTCCAGCACATTGCCGCCAAAGCTGGCCTCATGCGTGTTGAGGTAGGCGCACAGCGCCTCGGCCGCCGCATCCGCGCTCGCCTGATCTTCGGCATAGGCGCTGACCGCCACGCCGCAGCCGGGAAAGTCGGCGTAGGGAAAGCCGAAGCAGAAGCCCAGTTCGCGCACATTGTGCAGCGCTTCCAGCCGGGCGCGTTCCTCCAGCACCAGGGACATCGGCGGCACCATGGTGCATTGCATGGTCAGCGGAATCAGGAAGTCCACCTGGCGCCAGGCTTTTGCCAGTGGCTTGCCGGCCTTCACCCGCTCAACCAGAATCTCGGTGGCGCGACCGCCGGCATAGGCTTGGTCCACATGCGGATAGGTGCGGTAGGGCACCAGCACATCGGCCAGGTCGGTCATTTCCTGGGTCAGGTTGCAATGCGGGTCCAGGCTGGCGGCAATCGGCACATTCGGCCCCACCACGGCGCGCACCCGGCGCAGCACCTCGGCCTCGGCATCGTCATGCCCCACCGCCACCATGGCGCCGTGCAGTTCCAGGAACACGCCATCCACCGGCGCCTCGGCCACCGCGTCTGAAAGCGTGGCAACCAGCAGCGCGGTGATGCGCTCGAACGCCTCGGCGGTTACCGGCCCGGCCGGGTTGGCCATGCACCAAACCAGCGGCACAATCTCGGCCCCGGCAGCCTCGGTGGCGCGAATGGCGCCGCTGGTGGGCAGGCTGGTGGGGCGCAGCGCCTCCACCAGCGTGGCGGCGCGTTGCAGCGCAGGGAAGCCGCCGGGGGTGAGGAATTGGTCCCACCCCGTGGGCAGCGGCGCGAAGGAATGGCTTTCATGCTGAAAGCCGCCAATGGCAATGCGCATCTGCATCAAACTTTCGCGTTCGCGGTTTCAACAACGGCATCGGCCAGCACGCGCAGGCCCTGTTCCGCCCATTCGCGGGAAATGCTTTCGCTCGGGTGATGGCTCACCCCGCCATGGCAGGGAATGAACAGCATCACCGCCGGCATGCGTGCCGCCGCGTGGTAGGCGTCATGCCCGGCACCCGAGAGGATGTCGCGCTGCGACACCCCATGCCGCCGCGCCGCCACGCGCAGCCGCTCGGCCAGGGCCGGGTTGAAGGCCACGCGGGGGAAGCGCCAATAGGCTTCACGCGCAACCTGCACCCGGCGGCGCAGCGCAATCTCGGCGAAGGCGGCGTCGGCCTCGGCCCATAGCGCCTCCAGCACCGCGGTTTCCGGGTGGCGGAAATCCATCGCCATCCGCGCCTCGCCCGAAACCACGCCATCCGCCCCCGGCGTGACCAGAAAGCGGCAGACGGTGAAGCGCCCTTCCGGCGCCCGCGCCAGCAGAATGCGCTCCGCTGCCACCGCCATCTCGGCCGCCGCCAGCAGCGCATCCTGCCGCATTGGCATCGGCGTGGAGCCGGCATGGCCATCCTTGCCAATAACCGTCACCAGCGCACGTTCAGTGGCGAAGCCGCCGGTCACCACGCCGATATCGAAGCCCTCGGCCTCCAATATCGGCCCCTGCTCGATATGCGCCTCAAAATACGCCGCCGCGCCAAGCAGGCCGAGGTCATCAGTGCCGGCCCAGCCCTGCTGGGTCAGCGCGTCGCCCAGGCGCTCGGCATCATCCAGCGCCGGGGCGTTGAGCGCCTGTTCCGGCGTGATCACGCCCATGGCAGCGGCGGCGCCGATCATGCTCGGGCTGAAGCGGCAGCCTTCCTCGCTGGTCCAGTTCACCAGCACAATCGGCGCTTCCGTCACCGTGCCGGCCTCATGCAGCGCGCGCAGAATCTCCAGCCCGGCCAGCACGCCATAGGGACCATCGAACTTGCCGCCGGTTGGCTGCGTATCCAAATGGCTGCCCACCAGCACGGGCGGGCGGGTCGGGTCGCGGCCCTCGCGCCGCAGCGCCATATTGCCGAAGCGATCCACCTTCAGCGTCAGCCCCGCCTCGCGGCCCCAGGCCACCAGCTGATGCCTGGCCTGGCTGTCCAGCGCCGACAGCGCCGGGCGGTTGTTGCCGCCGCCCGGCGTGGCGCCAATCCGCGCCAGCGCCATCAGGTTGTCCCACAGCCGGTCGGGCGAGAGCGGCAGGTTCACCGCACCACTCCCGCTTCCGCCAGCACCGCATCGGCCAGCACCTGCAGGCCGGCGGTGGCCCATTCCGGCGTGATGCTCTCGGCCTCGTTATGGCTGATGCCACCATGGCAGGGGCAGAACAGCATCACGGTGGGCACCTTGCGCGCCATGTACACCGCGTCATGCCCAATGCCCGTCGGCATCTTCTTGTACTTGTAGCCGCGCGCCTCCGCCGCTGCCGCCAACCGCGCCACCAGTGGCTCGGCAAAGGGCATCAGCGGCGAATGCCAGAAGTCCAGCACCTCGATGGTCAGGCCACGTGCGGCGGCAATCTCGGCGGCGCGGGCCTTGATCTGCGCCGCCATCCAGTCCAGCCGCTCGCTGTCGCCGTGGCGGGTATCAATGCTGAACCAGACCCGGCTGGGCGCGATGTTGCGGCTGGAGGGGTACACATTCACCACCCCCACTGTGCCACGCCCTGGCTCTCCGGTGGGTGAGACAGCGGCCAGCGCAATCTCCTCCACCGCGGCAATCAGCGGGGCCGCGCCCATCATGGCGTCGCGCCGCCCGGCCATGATGCTGCCGCCATGGCTTTCCTCGCCCAGCACCGTCACCTCAAACCAGCGCTGCGCCAGGGCATGCGTCACCACGCCCAAATCCAGCCCTTCATTCTCCAGCTGCGGCCCCTGCTCAATATGCAGCTCGAAATAGGCGCCCAGCTTCTGCAGCTCACGCGGGTCGGCATCGCCCTGCCAGCCGATGCGGCGCAATTCCTCGCCAAACACCTTGCCCTCGGCATCCTGCTTGCTCAGCACTTCGTCCAGCGTGAACACATCCATGGCGCCGCCGCTGCCCATCATGGGCGGGGAAAAGCGGGCGCCTTCCTCATTGGTCCAGTTGATCAGCACCAAGGGCGCCTCGGTCTCGGCACCGGCTTCGTGCAGGGCGCGCATCACCTCCAGCCCGGCCAGCACGCCCAGAATGCCGTCGAACTTGCCGCCGGTTGGTTGCGTATCCAAATGGCTGCCAATGGCCACCGCCTTGCGCGAGGGATCACGCCCCGGGCGGCGGAACACCATGTTGCCCAGCTTGTCGACGCTCAGCGTCAGGCCGCAGGCCTCGCCCCATTTCTGGAACAGCGCCCGGCCCTCACCATCCAGATCAGTCAAGGTTTGCCGGTTGCAGCCGCCCTTGGCGGTGCCGCCAATCTTGGCAATCTCCATCAGGCTGTCCCACAGCCTGGTGCCACTCAACGGAATATTCGTGCTCATCAAACGTTCTCCACCCCGCACCATTCGGCCATGGTCAGGGCAATGCTGCGGGTGATGTCCTGCATGCTCTGAATGCCAACACTCTCATCAATGCCATGGATGTCCTGCGCATCCGGCCCGAAGCATGCAACCGGCGTGCCTTGGTACAGCACGAAGTGCCGGCCATCGGTCAGCGCCGGGGCCGGATAGTCGCGCAGCGGGCTGCCGGCCACAGCCGCGAAGTTGCGCGCCGCCAGCTGCACGATCTCGGCGCTTTGGTCAAAGACGCAGCCCTCGGCCATGAAGCCCTTGAACTCCAGCGCCACCTTGCAACTGCGCAGGCGCGGGTCCTCAGCCGCCTTGGCCACCAGCGCCTCGATCTCGCGCGCCACTTCACGCGGGTCGCGGCCCACCATCACGCCCACGCGCATGCCGAGTTTGGCGCGGGTGGCCACGCTGCTGTTCCATTCGCCGCCCTGGAAGGTGCCCAGGTTCACATTCACCGGGTGGTTCACGCCCTGGAAGCTGGCATGCACCATCTCGGCGCGGTTCATGGCGTGCTCGTATTCCTTGAAGGCAGCGGCCACCACGCCCGCCGCCTCAATGGCGTTGATGCCGCTGTGCATGTCGCGCACATGCGCCGGGCGGCCGCTCACCGTCACCCAGGCCCAGACCACGCCCACCTCGGCGGTCCACATGGCGGGAATGCCGGGGCCGGGTTCGGGCAGAATCACCGCATCCATCTTCGGCAGGGCCAGCATGGTGGCGAGGGCGCCATTGCCGGTGCATTCTTCCTCGATAACCGCCTGCAACTGCACCGGCGCCGCCGGCTGCAACCCGGCCAGTTGCAGCGCCTTGAAGGCGAACAGGTTGCTGACCAGCCCGGCCTTCATGTCGCCGGCGCCCCGGCCATAAATCCGCCCGTCGCGCACCACGGCCTCATAGGGCGGGCTGGCCCACATGTCGGCGGCGCCCTCGGGTACCACGTCCAAGTGCCCATTCAGCGCCAGGCTGCGCCCGCCACTGCCACGCGGGGTATGCAGCGCCACCACATTGTCGCGCCCGGCATAGCTCATCAGCGGCGGGGAAAAGCCCCGGTGGCCCTCAAGCTTGCTCACCTCAACCGGAATGCGCTGCACCGGCAGGCCGGTGGTGGCGAAGAGCCGGGCCATTTCCGCCACCGCGCCCTGTTCGCGGCCCAGCGTGCTGTCATGCCGCACCAGCGCCACCACGGCGGCCAGCGCCTCGGCCTCCAGCGCATCCACCGCCTGCAAAATCGCCCGCTTCGCGCCCGCGTCCAGCATCCACCAACCCCCGAAAACCTTGAGGCTATCCGCCACCGCTTTTCATGGACAGCCCCGCCCACCCCGCTACCATGCCCGGCATGCGCAGTTTCCATCATCCGGGCCACGCCCTGCACTCGCCCCGCTTCTTCCTGATGCGCGGCCAGGTCCACGCGAACTTCGAGGTTCCGGCCCGTGCCGACAGCCTGCTGGCCGGCCTGGCCACGCTGGGGATGGAGCCGGAGCTGACCGCCCCGGCCACGCTGGAGCAACTCGGCACTGTGCACAGCACCGGCTACCTGGAATTCCTGGAGAAAGTGGCCCCCGCCTGGGCCGCGCTGCCCAATGCCGGGCCGGAAGTGGTGGCCAATACCTTCCCCACCGCCGATGCCCTGGCCAGTGGCGGCCGTCGCCCGGGCGGCATTGTTGGCCAGATCGGCTGGTACACCGCCGATACCTCCTGCCCCATTGGCCCGCATACCTGGGAGGCCAGCATCGGCGCCGCCGGCTGCGCCCTGGCCGCCGCCGCCGAAGCCGCTGCGGGCCGCAGCGCCTATGCCCTGTGCCGCCCACCCGGGCACCACACCTATGCGGGGCGGGCCGGCGGGCATTGCTACATCAACAACGCCGCCCTGGCGGTGCAGGCGCTGCGCGCCGCCGGCGCCCGCCGCGTGGCGGTGCTGGATATCGACAGCCACCACGGCAACGGCACCCAGGGCATTTTCTGGAATCGCAGCGACGTGCTGACCGTTTCGGTGCATGGCGACCCCAATGGCTACTACCCCTGGTTCACCGGCTATGCCGAGGAAACCGGCGGCCAGGGCGGCGAGAACTGCAACCTCAACATGCCCCTCGCCCTCGGCACCGCCGACACCGGCTGGCTGGCCGCCGTGGAGCAAGGCACCCAGGCGGTGCGGGCGTTCGGCGCCGATGCGCTGGTGGTCTCGCTCGGCTTTGATGCCAGTGAGCATGAACCGCTGAACGCCCTGAACGTAACGCCCGAGGGCTTCGCCCGGGCCGGCGCGCTGATCAGCGGGCTTGGCCTGCCCAGCGCCATCATCCAGGAGGGTGGCTACAACGTCGCGCTGCTTGGCAGCCTGCTGGCCCGCTTCCTCACGGGTTGGGACGGCCGCTAATGCTGCCCACGCTCGACACCCATATCGACATCCGCTGGCCCAACCCGCCGGACCCTACTGGCGAGACGCCGCTGCGGGTGGACTTCCCCAAGATGCAGAAGGGCGGGCTGCGCGCCGGCATCTTCGTGGCCTACCTGCCGCAAGGCCCGCGCGACGCCGCCGGCCACGCCGCCGCCGCCGAGCGCGCCGAGGCCATGCTGCGCCACATCCGCAGCCGCGCCGATGGCAAGCAGCGCCGCTTTTGCGCCAGCAGCGCCGAGTTGGAAGCGCTGTTCGAGACGCCCGCCGCCCAGGGCGTGCTCTCGGCGGTGGAAAACGGCTACGCCATGGGGCACGACCTTGCCGCCCCGGCGCGCTGGAAGGCACTGGGCGCCTGCTACCTGACACTGACGCATAACGGCCATAACGAGCTTGCCGACAGCGCCATCCCCCGGCCGGAGCTGGGCGACGGCCCCGCCGAGCATGGTGGTCTCTCGGCCCTGGGCCGCCAGGCGGTGGCGGCGCTGAACCAGGCCGGCATGCTCATCGACATCAGCCATGTGGCCAAATCCGCCATGCTGCAGGCGGCGGAACTCTCCCGCGCCCCGGTGCTGGCCACCCACACCGCCTGCCGCGCCCTGTGCGACCACCCGCGCAACCTGGATGACGAACAGTTGGACGCGCTGAAGCAGACCGGCGGGCTGGCGCAGATCACCGCCGTCACCAGCTTCCTCAAGCCCGGCCGGCCGCTGCCCACGGTGGCCGACATGGCCGCGCATGTGGAATACGCGGTCAACCGCATCGGCCTGGCGCATGTGGGGCTGTCGTCGGATTTCGATGGCGGCGGCGGCCTGACCGGCTGGCGCGATGCCAGCGAAACCCAGGGGCTGACCCAGGCGCTGCGCGACCGCGGCTATGACGATGCCGCGCTGCGCCTGCTCTGGAGCGGCAATTTCCTGCGGGTGTGGAAGGCGACCGAGGCGCTGGCGAGCTAGAGCACTATGCGCCCTGACGGGCGCATTTCGTGCTCTATAACCATTTGAAACTAGAGCAAGAAATCCATTCTGATGATTCCATCAGAATGGATATTGCTCTAGCCCGCCCGGGCGAACACCACGTTGCGCGCCTCGGCGCTGCCCGGCTGTTCGCGCAGCCCGGCGGCTTCCAGCCTGGCGCGAATCTCCAGCGCGCCGCTGTCCCGCGCATTGCCGTCAATCTCCACCAGCACGGCGCGCACCAGCGGCAGGGTGGCTTCGGCACCGCGCAAAATCGCCGGCTCCAGCCCGTCGACATCCATTTTGATGTAGTCCGGCGCCGGCAGGCCAAACAGGGCGCGGAAGGCATCCACGGTGAAGCCCGGCACCGCCTGGCGGAACACCGCCTGCACCGCGCCGCCAATGGTCTCGGCGCCACCGAAGCTGTGCATGGAATGGCCGGCGGCGGTGCCGGACATGTGCAGCGCGTCCAACTTGGTTTCGTCGGCAAAGGCCAGGCAATAGGCGGCAACCTGGTCGCCCAGCCCATTCACCTCCACATTGCGCATCAGCGCGGCAAAGCTGGCGGCGGAAGGCTCAAAGGCCAGCACCTGCTGGCCCTGGGCGGCGGCATACACGGCATACAGCCCGATATTCGCGCCAATATCCCAATACACCCCACCCGGCGGCAGGCTGTTGATCCAGGCGATGGTCTCCGGTTCATCCTTGCCGAAGTTCAGCGGGTCATGCAGGGCGCGGGCGGCGTTGCAGGCAATGCTCAGCGGCGCCCGGCCCGGCACCGGCACGGCCACGCGCTGTTCCAGCCGCTCGGCCAGCATGGCCAGGGTTATCTGTTGCCGGCCCCGGGCCATGGGGCTGGTCACGGCGGCGGCCAACCGGTGCAGGGCACGGGCCATGGAACGGCTCATCGGCAAACCTTTGCGCTGAAGTCCCCGGGCTTAACCCATTTCCCCGCCCGGCAAAATGGCCTGGCCCGGCTTGGTCACGCCTACGAAAGGTTGCATCGGGCGGCGTCCCGCATCAGGTTGCAGGCCGCATGGCCCTCGCACGAATCGCCACTTTCGCCTTTGCCGGCATCGAGGCCGTTCCGGTCGAGGTGCAGGTGCAAATTGCGCCCGGATTGCCGGCCTTCCTTGTGGTGGGCCTGCCGGACAAAGCCGTGGCCGAAAGCCGCGAGCGGGTGCGCGCCGCCCTGGCAGGGCTGGGGCTTTCGCTGCCGCCCAAGCGCGTGCTGGTGAACCTGGCGCCGGCCGATATTTCCAAGGAAGGCAGCCACTTCGACCTGCCCATCGCCCTGGCCGTACTGGCGGCCATGGATTTGCTGCCGCGTGAGGATTTGGCCGGCTTCGCCGCGCTGGGCGAATTGTCGCTGGATGGCAGCATCAAGCCGGTGGCGGGGGTGTTGCCGGCGGCCATTGGCGCCTCCGGCCTGTCGCTCGGCCTGATATGCCCCGCCGCCCAAGGGGCCGAGGCCGCCTGGGCCGGGCGGATTGAGGTATTGGCCGCGCCCGACCTGCTGGCGCTGATGAACCATTTCCGCGGCATTCAGGTGCTTTCCCCGCCCAGCGCCCCGCCGCAGGAGAAAACCCCCTGGTTCGGGCCTGATCTGGCCGAAGTAAAAGGCCAGGAAAGTGCCCGCCGCGCCCTGGAAGTTGCCGCCGCCGGGGGCCACAACCTGCTGATGGTCGGCCCGCCCGGCGCCGGCAAATCCATGCTCGCCGCCCGCCTGCCCGGCCTGCTGCCCGACCTTACGCCCCGAGAGGCGCTGGAGGTCAGCATGGTGCATTCGCTGGCCGGGCTGCTGCGCGACGGCCGGCTGGTAGTGCGCCCACCCTTCCGAGAGCCGCACCATTCCGCCAGCATGGCCGCGCTGGTGGGCGGCGGTGGCCGCGCCCGGCCCGGCGAGATCAGCCTGGCACATCATGGCGTGCTGTTTCTGGACGAATGGCCGGAATTCCCCCGCGCCGCGCTGGAAGCCCTGCGCCAGCCCATGGAATCCGGCCGCACCACCATCAGCCGGGCCAATAACCACCAC
>CANFIE010000115.1 GCA_947446625.1 Acetobacteraceae bacterium
ATGCCATCCTTGTCACCAAGGGGCCGGGCTGGATGTGGAACCTGGGCGGGGTGGAATACCTGGTGTTCTGGGGCGCCGCCTCGCTGGCGCTGGCGGCGCAGGCCTGGAAGCAGGAGCGCGCCGAGTATGGCCGGAACTTCCTGCTGTTTGCGCCGGGCTGAGTGGTGAGGGCTTGACCCTGGCCGGTGGAGGCGCACCTCTGCTGACATGGCACACCCGGAAACCTGGCTGAAGGTGACGCCCGCCGGATTGTTCTGCGAACCCGGCGGGTTTTACGTGGACCCCACCCGGGCGGTGGAGCGTGCCGTCATCAGCCATGGCCATAGCGACCATGCCCGGCCCGGCCATGGCGCGGTGCTGGCCACGGCGGAAACCCTGGCGATTATGCGCAGCCGCATGGGTGAGGCGCGGATGGGCGCGCCACAGGTGCTGCGCTACGGCGAGGTGCTTGGCCTGAACGGCGTGCGGCTTTGGCTGGTGCCTGCCGGGCATGTGCTGGGCAGCGCCCAGGTTTGCCTGGAATGGCAAGGCAGCCGCGTGGTGGTTTCGGGCGACTACAAGCGCCAGCGCGACCCGACCTGCGCGGCGTTTGAGCCAGTGCCCTGCGATGTCTTCGTGACCGAGGCGACCTTTGCGCTGCCGGTGTTCCGCCACCCGCCGCCTGAGGCCGAAGTGGCGAAGCTGCTGCGCAGCTTGGTGCTGTTCTCTGAGCGAACGCATGTGGTGGCGACCTATTCGCTGGGAAAGACACAGCGGTTGATAAGGCTGCTGCGCGAGGCGGGGTGGGAGCAGCCGGTGTATCTGCACGGTGCGCAGCAAACCCTGTGCGCGCTGTATGAAACGCTGGGCGTGAAACTGGGCGAATTGCGCAGCGCCACGCTGGCCAACAAGGCCGAGATGGTGGGCGGCATTGTCCTGGCGCCGCCCAGCGCGGTGCAGGACCGTTGGGCCCGCCGCCTGGCCGACCCGGTGGTGGTGGCCGCCAGCGGCTGGATGCGGGTGCGGCAGCGGGCGAAGATGGGTGGCGTGGAGTTGCCACTCATCATCAGCGACCACGCCGACTGGGATGAGTTGAACCGCACGGTGGATGAGGTGGGCGCACCCGAGGTGTGGGTGACGCATGGCCGCGACGACGCCCTGGTGCACGCCATGGGGCTGCGTGGCATTCGCGGCCGGGCGCTGCATCTGGTGGGGCTGGGCGAGGAAGAGGAGGAGGCCGTGCCGTGACCCTAGCCGTAGCGCTTGAGTGCCTTGGCGCGACGCTTTCGCATTTGCCACCAGCCTTGCAGCCGGGTGTGCAGCGTAGTGGGCAGGATCACCCAGGCGGCATTGGTGCGGATGCGCCAGGGCTGTCGGAACAGCGCACCGAATTTGCGCTGGAAGCGTTCCTGCACGTCGCAGAAGCCCGCGTCTACCCGGCCGCCGCTGAGATGACGCAGGTGGAAATTGATGACCCAGGCACTGCGCCCGGCCAGCCTGCCATGCAGGCAAAGGTCGGTGCCGTAGAGGTGGAAGCCGCCGATATCGGCGGAAACGCCTACCGGCGAGTCCCGGCGCAACACGATGAAGTTTTCGTCCAGCGCCACGGCGCGGGCGGGCAGGGTGCCGCGCGTGGTGTCCTCGCCATAGGGGTCGGAAATGCGGATGGCGGTGTCGCCATTCGGCAGGCCGCCGCAATTGCCGGCCAAAGCCCAATGCGGGTCCAACTGGTCCAACTCGGCGAGGCGTGCGAGCAACTCGGGCGCACCATCGGCCAGCAGCAGCACGTCCTGGTGGCAATACACCACGTAGCGGCCCTGGGCCTGGCCGAGCATATGGGCCAGGCCGGCATAGCTGTCCCACCCATTGCCGGTGGAATTGTCGAGGTAGAGAAACTCGGTGTTCTCCGGCGTGAAGCCGCGGGCGGCGAAGGAGGCGAGCATGGCGGCGTATTCGGCCGGGCGCGTTACCAGGGTGCAGACGCTGAAACTGAGCAGGTGCCACGCCGTGGCGGCATTGCGCGCCGGGGCGGGCAGGGAGGCGAAGGCGGACATGCGGGACCCGGGCTGAGGAAGCGCGGGAGGATGCCCGATTTCCCCCGGGCGGCCAAACCATGAGCCTGACTGTCTTTGCCGACCTGCTGGAGCGGCTGGTCTTTACCCCGGGGCGCAATGCCAAGCTGGCGCTGTTGGGCGCCTGGTTCGCTGAGATGCCGGACCCCGAGCGCGGCCTGGGGCTGGCGGCGTTAACCGAGGAGTTGGTGTTTTCCCGCGCCAAGCCGACACTGGTGCGCCAGGTGGTGGAGGCCCGTGCCGACCCGGTGCTGCTGGCGCTGAGCCACGATTATGTGGGGGATTTCGCCGAGACCGCCGCGCTGATTTGGCCGGCGCGTGAGGGGGTGAACGCACCGCCGCCCACGTTGGCCGAGGTGATGCAGGGGCTGGAGGAAACGCCCAAGGCCGAATTGCCGGCGCTGCTGAGTGGCTGGCTGGACACGCTGGACCCCAGCGGCCGGCTGGCCTTGCTGAAGCTGATAACCGGTGGCCTGCGCGTGGGGGTTTCAGCCCGGCTGGCGCGGGTGGCGCTGGCGGAATGGTCGGGCCAGGCGGTGGAGGATGTAGAGGAGGTGTGGCACGGCATCGCGCCGCCCTACACCAGCCTGTTCGCCTGGCTGGAAGGGCGTGCCGAGCGGCCCGACCCGCGCGAGGTGCCGGTGTTTCGGCCGTTGATGCTGGCGCATCCGCTGGAGGATTTCGCCGGGCTTCGGGCGGCGGATTGGCGCGCCGAATGGAAGTGGGACGGCATAAGGGTGCAGCTTGTGGCCGGCCCTGGCGGGCGCCGGCTGTGGAGCCGCGGCGCCGACGACATCTCAGCGAGCTTTCCCGAAATTGTCGCCGCCATGGAATTTCACGGTGTGCTGGATGGCGAATTGCTGGTGCTACGCGACGGCGTGGTGGCGCCCTTTGCCGATTTGCAGCAGCGGCTGAACCGCAAGACCGTTGGCGCCAAGATGCTGCGCGAGTTTCCGGCAGCGGTGCGGCTGTATGACCAGCTTTTCGACGGCGCCGAGGATTTGCGCGCCTTGCCGTTCGACGCCAGGCGCGCGCGGCTGGAGGCCTTTGTGGCGCGGGAGCAACCGGCACGGATGGATGTTTCGGAACTCATTGAGTTCAGAGATTTTGCGGAGCTGGAGGATTTGCGCGCCGGGGCGCGGGCGGCCGAGATTGAAGGGCTGATGCTGAAGCGCGCCGACAGCCCCTATGTGGCCGGGCGGCAGAAGGGGTTGTGGTGGAAGTGGAAGCGCGACCCGCTGAGCGTGGATGCGGTGCTGATGTATGCTCAGCGCGGCCATGGCAAGCGCAGCAGCTTCTATAGCGACTACACCTTTGGCCTGTGGCGCGATGACGGGGCCGGCGCCGCGGAGCTGGTGCCGATCGGCAAGGCCTATTCCGGCTATACCGATGCCGAGTTGGCCTGGCTGGACAAGTGGATCCGCGCCAATACCACGCAGCGCTTCGGGCCGGTGCGCGAAGTGGCGAAGGAGTTGGTGCTGGAAGTGGCGTTCGACGCCGCCCAGCTTTCGCCCCGGCATAAATCCGGCGTGGCGCTACGGTTTCCGCGCATCGCCCGGCTGCGCCGAGACAAGCCCGCCGCCGAGGCCGACCGGCTGGAGAGCCTGATGGCGCATATCGGCCGGCCTGCGGGGGTGGCTTGACAGGTCACCTGACCAAAGATGGAGTGCGGGACAACAAAACCCGAGGAAGTATTCATGTCCGTGGCCTTGCAGCAGCCCGTTGTCGCGCCTGACCATCTGGCCGCCGTGCGCAGCCTGGCCGCCCTGATTGAAGCCGGTGGCGCCCATGGCGACCGTGCGGGCCACCTGGACCCGCAAGTGGTGGAGGCTCTGCATGCGCATGGGCTGTTCCGCATGCTGCTGCCGCATCGGCTGGCTGGTGCGCAGATCAACCCGCTGGACTATGTGGCGGTGATTGAGGAGTTGGCGCTGCATGACGGCAGCACCGCCTGGTGCGTCAACCAGGCCAGCGGCGTGGGCATGGGCGCCACGCATTTGCCGCACGCCGCCGCCATGCAGGTATGGGGAGACCCGCGTGGCGTGGCCGCCTGGGGGCCGCCGGCCAGCAAGAATATCCGCATGCGCTCCGTGCCCGGGGGCTACCGGGTGGATTATGATGGCAACTTCGCTTCCGGTAGCACACATGCCAGCTGGTTGGGCGGCTTCATCCAGGTGATGGAGGATGATGGCAGCCCACGGCTGATGGCCGACGGCAAGGGTGAGTTGCGTGCCTTCGTGGTACCGAAGGCCAGTGCGGAAATGCGGGTGGACTGGGATGTGCTGGGCCTACGTGGCACGGGCAGCAACAGCTACACGCTGCGCGATGTGTTCGTCCCCGCCGAGCATACCTGGGTGCGCGACGCCGACAGCCCGGATGCCGACCCGTATTATCGACTGCGCGCCGGGCAGGTTTGGGCCGGCGGCTTTGCTTCCATCTCGCTGGGCTTGGCGACTGGCATGCTGAACGCCTTCCTGGACCTGGCGACCACCAAAACCGCCCGCGACGAGACGAACCCGCTGCGCGAGAACCATGTGGTGCAGCATGAGGTGGCGCTGTGCCATGCCAAGCTTGGCTCGGCGCGGCTATATTTCCGCGAGACGCTGCGCAGCTATTGCGAGGAGTTGCGCACGCGCACCACGCCAACGCTGGATATGCGGATTGGCTATCGGCTGGCGGCGACGCATGCCATCCATACCGCGCGCGAGGTGGGTGAAATGATCTACGACGCGGCCGGTGCGACGGCGATTTTCAATGGTGGCGCCTTTGCCCGGCGCTACCGCGACCTGCGCACGGTGACGCAGCAGTTGAATGGCCGGAAGGCGCATTACCACAATGTGGGCCGGCATCTGCTGGGGCTGAAGCCGGCGATGGTTGGCCTGTAGGATTTAACCAACTGGGGCCGTTGTCGTTGTAGCCCTGCAAACCGAGGAAACATCTCCATGGCGCTTGTTCCCAACCAGGCCAAGGCTCGCATCGCCGCCAATCAATTGGCGCTGGGCTTTGGCGTGCATCACCTGCGCACCAGCGCCACTGGCATGCTGGCCGCCGCCGCCGGCTATGACTGGCTGTTCATCGACATGGAACATGGCGCGATGAGCGTGCATGAGGCGACGCAGATGTGCATTGCCGCGCTGGGTCAGGGCATTACGCCCATGGTGCGGGTGTGCCGCGACGCGGTGTTCGAGGGCACGCGTGCGCTGGACAATGGCGCCATGGGCGTGGTGGTGCCGCATGTGGATACCGCCGCCGAGGCCAAGGAAGTGGCCGCGGCCTATCGCTTTCCGCCCATCGGCACGCGCAGCTGGGGTGGCCCGCCCTTCGCCTATGGCATGAAGCCGCCGGCGGTGGCCGAGGCGCAGGTGGAGTTGAACAGCGCCATCATGGTGACGGTGATGATCGAGACGCCGGAAGCGGTGAAGAACGCCGATGCCATTGCCGCCGTACCCGGCATTGACGCGCTGATGATTGGCACCAGCGACCTGACTGCCAGCATGGGCATTGCCGGGCAGATTGGCCACGCTGATGTGCGCGCGGCCTATGCCGCCGTGGGCGCCGCCTGCACGAAGCACGGCAAGACCATGGGCATGGGCGGCGTGTATGACGAGGTTTACGCCAAGGAATACATTGGCCTGGGGGCGCGGTTGCTACTTTCGGGCAGCGACCACAACCTGCTGATGGCCGGCGCCAGCGCCCGCAGCAAGTTCCTGCGCACGCTTCAGCCCTGAAGCCCGGCGGCGGCGGCGGCAAAGCGCGCCGGGTCCGAGATAACCCGCGGCACCTTGTGCTGGCCGCCCAGCTTGCCCTGCGCCCGCATCCAGGCGGTGAAGGCGCCGGGTGGCAATAGCGTTACCTGGGGCGGCCCCATCTGGCCGCCCTGGCGGTGCGCGGCGTAATCGTCATTCAGCGTGGCCAGGCTGGAATCCAGCGCGGTGGCCAGGGTGGCGGCATCGCCCGGCGTGGTGCATTCCACCAGCCAATGGTGGTGGCCGCGGGTGCCGGCGAAGACTGGCCCGACGGTGAACTCCACCAAGCCCAGTTCGGCGGTCGCCTCGGCCAGGGCCTGTTCGATCTCGGCGCCGTGCAGGTGTTCGCCGAAGGCCGAGAGGAAATAGCTGGTGCGGCCGGTAACCAGCAGGCGCGGCGGGTTCAAGGAGACGAAGCGCACCGTATCGCCCAGCACATAGCTCCACAGCCCCGCGCAGGTGGTCAGCACCACGGCGTAGTCCTGGCCGGTTTCCACCGTTTCCAGCCAATGGCGGGTGGGGTGCTCCTGCTCCAGTTGCTCCACGGGCACGAATTCGAAGAACAGGCCGCGATCCACACTCAGCCGCAGGCCCTCGCCCTCGCAGGCATCGGCGGTGGCCACGAAGCCTTCGCTGGCGGGGTACACCTCCCGCGTTTCGCAGCCGGGCGGCAGGAAGCGAGCCATGCGCTCGCGGTATGGGCCCCAGGCCACGCCGCCATGCACCAGCAATTCCAGCGCGGTCAGGGGGGGCAACTGCTCCAATAGCATCAGCAGCCAACTGGGCGTGCCGGTCAGCACATGCACCGCCTCGGCCGGGGTTTCGCGGGCCAGGGTGGCCAGTTTCCGGTCCCAGTCAGCCATCAGGGCAAGTTCGGGCGGCGGAAAGCTCCAGCGGCGCAGGCTACGCGGCACCTCGGCGGCGGCGATGCCGGACAGGTCGCCCTGGCGCACGCCGGGGGCCACTTCCTCCAGCGCCGTGCTGCCTCCCAGCATGAAGGCCAGGCCGGCGAAGATCCGGCTTTGGGGTTGAGCAGCGAAGTGCCAGGCCAGCACGTCAAACCCCGCCCGCCGATTGGCCCGGACCATGGCGCGGGTGACGGGGATGTATTTGGTCCGCCCGCTGGTGGTGCCGGAGGAGAGCGCGAAATAGGGCACCAGCCCGGGCCAAGTGATGTCGCGCAGCACGGGGTAGTGCGGCTGCCACCATTCGCGCCAGAATGCCTCATAATCACGCAATGGCACGCGGGCCTGATACTCGGCTACACTCTGGATTCCGGCAAAGCCATGGGCCAGACCAAAGCGGGTATTGGCGGCGGTGTGGAGCAGGCGGTGCAGCACCTGGCGTTGCGCTGTCACCGGGTTCTGCCGGCGCAGTTGCGCCACCCGCGCCCAGGCCAGCGCCCGCATCAGGGGTGTGGCGTTGAAGGGCGGCAGCTTCACCGCGCTGGTTCCATGCGGGTTACCAGAGGGAATTCGGCGGCCACGGTGGCCGGGCGCAGCGGCATGCGGATGCTGCGGCGTTCGCGCCACAGCGCCACCTGGTCGGCGAAGGCGGCACTGCCCAGCCAACCATCCTGGCCGCCGAACAGCGTGAACCAATTGCCGTCGGGGTCCGCCATGTCTGAGATGTGGCGCGCCATGGAGCCGAAGGTAACCTCATGCGGGCCGCTGACAAAGCCGTGGCCGGACTTCATGGGTGTTTCGCGCGACCCACCCATGGGGGTGGTTTCCAGCACGAAGTTGCGCCCCAGCAGCGGCAGGTTCACCAGCCAATGGGCCGCACGCATGCGATGCACCTCGCCCCAGTTGCGGTAGCGGGCGGCCAGGGGCGCGGCTTCGGCGGTAGCCTGGCGCAGCACGGTCTCGCGGTTCGGCAGGGCGTCCAGGTCGCGCAGCAGAAAGCGGGTGATGTAGCCCCAGCCACTTTCAATGCGTGCCACCTGGGCCGCGGCCACGGCCGGGGCCAGCCTACCCAGCAGCAATTCGAACACCAGCGCGGCTTCGCTGTTGGCGTCATAATCGCCGGCCCAGCCGCGCAGGCGGGCGAGCATGGCGAGTTCCGGGGCACCGCCGGGCAGGGCATCGAGCCGGGCAAGCAAGGCGGCGGCCAGTTCGGCCGCCTTGGGGGCCACCGTGTCGGTCTGCAGCGCGGCCAGGTCCTCGGGGCTCAGGCGCGGGCGGGCCTGCAGCAGGGCGCGCAGCCGGGCCACGCGGTCACCATCGGAGAAGAAGTAGCCAACCGGCGGCGAATCCGGCGCCCAACTGCGCGGATTTTCATTGGCAGAGGCCAGGATGCCATCTGCCGGTTTCTCAACCTGCGGCAGGTCGCGCCAGTTCCACAGCCGGTCCCAGGCGGCGCCATGAACGGGGTTGGCGGCATCCAGCACCGGGTCGGCGCCTGGAAAGCCGCTGCGGCGCGGTAGCACGGTGGCGATGACCCTGCCGATGCGGCCCTGGTCGTCGGCCCAGATCATGTTCTGCGGCGCCACGCCAAAGCTGTCGAAGCTGGCGCGGAATTCGGTGCTGTCGCGGGCGCGGGCGGCGCGCATCAGGGCGGTGATCTCGTCGGTGGCGGTATGGCCCACCCAGCGCAGCGCCAGCATGTCGCCAGGGCGGGTGCGGAGCATGGGAGCGTCACTGGCCACCGGGCCGAAGGGGCTGTCGCGCACCTGGCGTTCCGTGCTGAACCACAGGCGTTGGCGGATGGTCTCGGTACGGGTGGTGATCTGTTCGGGTGGCAAGGCGCTGATATCGAACACATCGCTGGCGGCGGAACGCAGGTTGGTGCCGCCCCAGCTGATGTGCTGGTTGCGGCCGAAGCCGACCAGTGGCAGGCCGGGCACCATCATGCCCACCACGTCGTAGCTGGGGCTCCGCATGCCCACCATCAGCCACAGGTTGGGCAGGTTGAGCGACAGATGCGGGTCGCTGGCCAGCAGGGCGCCGCCGGTGGTGCTGTGCGCCGCATCCACCGCCACGGCGTTGCTACCCGGCTTGCCCATGTTGGTGAACACAGCCGAAAGCAGGTTGCCAGGGGCCGGTTCCGCACCGGTGCCCGCCTCGCGCAGGCGGCGCCAGCGTTCGGCGTAAACGGGGGTGCCGCGGTCGGCCAGCAGGCCGAACAGCAGCATCCAGTTGATATCGGTACCCGCCACGCGGCCCACCGCCAGCATGTCCTGCGCGGTGATCGGCTCGCGCTCCAGCCCGAGCAGGCGGGCTTCCGGCGGGCGGGGGCCGTGCATCACCACCTGGTTCAGCCCGGCGAGGAAGGCGGTGACAAAGGCGCGGGTTTCCGGCGGCCAGGCGGCCTCCACGGCGGGGCCGGACCTGGCGAAGTCCAGGATGCGCAAGGCGTGGTCGATATCGGTCACCAAGGGGCCGGCAATCTCGGCCAGGCGGCCGCGGGCCGCCTTGCGCATGATCTCAATTTGCGCCCCGCGCAGGTGGCCATGCACCACGCCCAGGGCGTAGGCGAGGTCGGTATCGGATTCTGCCTCAATCCAAGGCACCAAATGCTGGTTCCAGCGGATGGTGACGGGGCGGGAAAGCCCTTCGGCCTGGCGCGGCAGCGCCGCCAGCCGGCTTTCCACCCCAACCGGGCTGGGGAACAAGGCGGCGCAGCCGGGCAGCATGGCCAACAAAGCCAGCAACAGCGCCGCATTGCGTTTCAGTCCAGCCACTTGCCACCTCGCTGCTCATTTCGGCCGGCAGTGTAGCAGGCCGGCGCGTAGCTTGGGTGTGCTACCCCTATGGCAAGGTGCGGTTACATTTCGTCGGACGGCACGGTTCTTGATTATGCAGGGTTGAGGAGAACCTGACCCTGCGCGTCCTGCTTGTAGACAATGACCCTGATCGGGCGGCTGCCGTGCAAGCCGGGCTGGAGGCGGCTGGCTGCACCGTGGTGGCGGTGGCCAACGACGTAAGTGGCCTGGTGGCGCTGGTGCGCACCAGCGGTGCTGATGTGAGTGTGTGCGACCTGGACGATCCTTCCCGCGATGCACTGGAAGGCATGCGCGCCCTGCACCGGGATGAGC
>CANFIE010000116.1 GCA_947446625.1 Acetobacteraceae bacterium
CGGGCTTCGCCGACATGGTCGCCCGCGTCCGCCCGGCCGTGGTCACCATCACCAGCACGGAAATGCGCCACAACGCCGCCGCCCGGCCAGACCAGCCCATGGGCCGCTATTTCGGCCAGCCCGGCGAGGAACGCGCCCAGCCCGCGCAATCCCTCGGCAGCGGCTTCATCGTCGACGCCGCCGGCCACATCGTCACCAACAACCACGTCATCTAAGGCGCCAGCCGCGTGCTGGTGAAGCTGGATGACGGCCGCGAGCTCAACGCCCGCGTCGTCGGCCGCGACCCCCGCACCGACCTCGCCCTGCTGAAGGTGGAAGCCGGCGCCCCGCTGCCCCACCTCGCCCTCGGCAACTCAGACTCTGCCCGCGTGGGTGACTGGGTGGTGGCCGTCGGCAACCCCTTCGGCCTCGGCGGCACCGTCACCGCCGGCATCCTCTCCGCCCGTGGCCGAGACATCCAGTCCGGCCCCTATGATGATTTCCTCCAGGTCGATGCCCCCATCAACCGCGGCAACAGTGGTGGCCCGCTGTTCAGCCAGGATGGCAGCGTCATCGGCGTCAACACCGCCATCTTCTCGCCCACCGGCGGCTCCATCGGCATCGGCTTCGCCATCCCCTCCAACCTGGTCAACCGCGTGGTTGCCCAGTTGAAGGAGACGGGCCGCATCGAGCGCGGCTGGCTCGGCGTCGCCACCCAGGGCATCGAGCCCGGCGTGGCCACCGCCCTGCGCCTGCCCAACACTGAAGGCGCGCTCATCGCCGATGCCGACGCCGCCGGCCCCGCCGCCCGCGCCGGCCTGCACGCCGGAGACGTGGTGACCGCGCTGGACGGCCAGGCCGTGAAATCCCCGCGCGACCTGGCCCGCCTGGTCGGCGCCCTGCGCCCCAACAGCACCACCACCCTCACCCTGCGGCGTGATGGCGCCGAGCAGCAAATCCGCGTTACCCTCGGCGAACTGCGTGACCCCGGCCAGCAGGCCGCCGCACCGGAAGCCCGCGACGGCATCGGCCTGGCGCTGCAACCCCTCACGCCGGAACTGCGCCAGCAACTCAGCGTGCCGGCCAAGGTGAATGGTGCCGCCATCGTCGCCATTCGCCCCGGCAGCGCCGCCGAGGCCGCCGGCCTGCGCCCCGGCGACATCATCCAGGGCATCGGCAACCAGCCGGTGGCCGATGTCGAACAGGCCACCCAGGCGCTGCGCCAGGCGCTGCGCGGCAACAACCCGGTGGCGCTGCGCCTGCTGCGCCAGGGCCACAACATGTTCGTCGCCGTCACCCCGCAGCCCAACCCGCAGGGTTAATGCAACCGGCCGGGGGCGCCGCTACTCCGCGGTCAGCCCCCGCGCCGCAATCAGCGCCCGCCACTTGGCAATCTCAGCCACCAGCACCCCGCGCGTCTCCGCCCGCGCGGTCGGCGCCACCTCGCCATCCACCAGAGTCTCCAGCCGCTGCTTCAGCGCCGGCTGCGCCAGCACCGCCAGCATCGCGGCATGCAGCCTTTCCTGCACCGCCACCGGAGTCCCGGCCGGCGCCGCCAGCCCGGCCCAGGTGCTGCTTTCATAGCCCGGCAGCGTCTCCGCCACCGTCGGCACCTGCGTAAACTGCCGCGACCGCCGGGCCGAGGTCACCGCCAGCGCCCGCAGCTTGCCATCCTGCAGCATGCTCATGGCGCCCACCGTGGTGCTCACCATCACCGGCAACTCGCCGCCCAGCACTGCGGTCAGCCCGGCCACGTCGCTCCTGTACGGCACTGGCGTCATCCGCACCCCCGCCGCCACGCCCAGCATCTCCCCGGTCAGGTGGTGAGAAGAACCCGGCCCCAGCGTGCCATACTGCACCGCCCCGTCGCCGCGCTTGGCCGCCGCAATCAGCGCCGGCAGATCAGCCCAGGGGCTGTCGGCCCGCACCACGCACACAAAGGCGTAGCGCAGCGCAATCGTCACCCAGTCGAACCCGTCAACCGGGTCAAACCCGCTCGCCTTGCCAAAGGCCGCCGCCACGCCATGGCTGCCGGTCAGCAGCCCCAGCGTATGGCCATCGGCCGGGCTGCGCGCCAGCGCCAGGCTGGCGATATTCCCGCCCGCGCCTGGCCGCGCCTCCACCACCACCGGCTTGCCCAGCTCCGCGCCCAGGGCCGGCGCCAGCAGGCGGCAGATGGTATCCGCCGCCCCGCCCGCGCCAAAGCCATGCATCAACGCAATGCTGCGCTCCGGCCATTGCGCCCGCGCCACGCCGGGCACCGCCAGCGCGGCACCCGCCACCAGCAGTCCCCGGCGCCGCATCACGCCGCCTGGTCCTTCTGGTGCACGTAATTCCGCCGCGCGAACCACACGATGTAGTCGTCGAACAGAATCGGCTCATGCTTCGCCGGCCGTTCCGCGCTCACGCAGCTCGGCAGCGCCGCGATCATCGTGTCCGGGTTGGGGTCGAAGAAGAACGGCACCGCATAGCGCGCATTCGGGTTCATGTTCCGCACCCGATGCGGCGTGGACAGAAACACCTCATTCGTCCAGCGCCGCAGCATGTCGCCGCTGTTCACCGTATAGGCGCCGGGCACCACCGGAATATCAAACCAATCGCCATCCGGCAGCAAAATCGAAAGCCCGTCATTCGGGTTCGGCGGCAGCAGCGTCATGAAGCCGCTGTCGGTATGCGGCGCAATGCTGAACTCGCCCTCCTGGAACCCTTCCACCGCCGGGTAATGCGTCACCCGATGGATGTAGTTCGGCAGCGCGAACGCCTTCTCGAAATAATCCGGCACCAGCCCCAGCGCCCGGGCGTAGATCGGCACCAGCTTCTGGCACAGCGCCGCCATGGTCCGCATGTAGCTCAGGCAATGGTCACGAAACCCCGGCAAATTCGCCGGCCATTGGTTCAGCCCGCGCAGTGGCTTGTTCGCCACCACATCCGGGTCTTCCGGCAGCCGCTGCCGCCGCATGAAGAAGGCTTCGTTCAGGCTCGGCTTGCCATTGGGGTTGTAGGCGCTGGTCCGGTTCAACGAACCCTTCAGCGGCATATACCCCAGGTTATGCTCATCGATCTTGAGCTTCAGCTTCTCCTCAACCGGCTGGGCATGAAACCGCCGTGCCTGCTCATAAGTGTGCTCAATCATCGCCTCGGGCACGCCATGCCCGGCCAACAAGTAAAAGCCCACATTCTCCAGCGCGTAGCGCAGCTCGGCGGCATTCGCCTCCAGCGCCCCGGCCTCACCACGCAGAAACGCGCTCACATCAATCAACGGCATCCGCCCGTTCAGCATACGGGCGGGCGGGCGCGCCTCGGGCGCGGGCAGCAGCGGGCTGGTCATGCGGTTTCCTCCGTCATCGCCGGCCGGCGCTTGCGCCATTCGGTCGCTTGTTCATAGGCATGGGCGGCGGCAAACAGCGCCGGCTCCTGCCATGGCTTGGCCACCAATTGCAGCGAAACCGGCAAGCCGCCCTCGCCAAACCCAGCACAAACCGAAATCGCCGGCCAGCCCAGCACATTGAACGCCATGGTGAACCCAGGCGCGCCCAGGAAGCCCCATTGCGGCACCGCGTCAATCTTCGGCGCCTCCCCGGGGGCCGAGGCCGTCAGCAGGAAATCCACCCCCTGCATCGCCGCCAGGCTGCGCGCCACCAGCTCGGCCCGGCGCTTCTGCGCCTGCATGTAGTCCGCCGCCGAAAGCGCCGCGCCCAGCATCAGCCGCTGGCGCATGTACAGCCCATAATCCTGCGGCTTCTCGCGCATCCAGGCTTCATGCACGGCAAAGGCCTCGGCCAGCAGAATCACCCAGCCGCAGGCGTTGAACTCCTCCAGGCTCGGCAGCACCACCTCGCGCACTTCGGCGCCCATGCTGCGCCACAGCGCGGCGGCATCCTCAATGCCCTTCAGCGTCGCGGCGCTCACCGGGTTGTCGCGCTCGTGCATGTGCCGCGCCAGGCCAATCACCTTGCCCTTCACGCCCGCGCCCAGGCTGGCGGCATAATCCGGCACCGCCACATCGGCGCTCGCCGGGTCCAGCGCATCAAACCCCGCCATCGCCTGCAACAGCAGGGAGCAGTCTTCCACCGTCCAGGCCATCGGCCCGGTATGGTCCAGGCTCTGTGCCAGCGGCAGCACGTCGCGCCGGCTGGCACGGCCATAGGTCGGCTTGATCCCGGCAATGCCGCACAGCGCCGCCGGCCCGCGAATGGAGCCACCCGTATCGCTGCCCGTCCCGCCCAGGATCATGCCCGAAGCCACCGCCGCCCCGGTCCCGCTCGAAGACCCGGCGGTGAAATGCTCGGGGTTCCAAGGGTTGCGCGCCGGCGGCCAGGGCAGGTCGAAGCTCGGCCCGCCAAAGGCAAACTCATGCGTCGCCAGCTTGCCCAGCGAGACCACCCCCGCCGCCGCCCATTTCTGTACCACCACCGCATCCCGCGCCGGCACATGCCCCTGCAGAACCTTGGAATGCGCCGTGGTGGGCACTCCCGCGGTGCAATAGATATCCTTATGGGCAATCGGAATACCGTCCAGCGGCCCCCGCACCCCGTCCCGCATGATCCGCGCCTCGGCCGCCTTGGCCGCCGCCATGGCCCCCTCGGGGTCCGGCCGAATGAAGGCATGCAGCGTCCCGTCCAGCCGCTCCATCCGCGCCAGGCAGGCGCCAACCAGTTCCACCGGAGAAAGCTTGCGCGCCGCAATCAGCCGCCCGGCCTCGGCAATGGTCGGGATCATGGCGCCTTCCCCGCGCTGAAGGTGGTCGCCGGTTCAGCCTCAGCCCCCAGCGCCGGCTGCCGCAGCAGGTCCAGCCAGGTCACCAGCTTGTCCCAGGCGGGCAGAATCTGCGCGGCCTCGGCCTCGCCCAACGGCACCCCGGCCTGGCGCACCCGCGCCTGAAAGGCCCCAACGGCGGTCTCGGTCATGCTCATCTCCTGCTTTGCCGGGAATAAGCATGCCACGTGCCAGGATCATTGCCAGTGCCCCCCGCACCCGGTTACGCTCCCCGCAAGAACGGGAGAGAACGAACATGAAGGTCGGCGCCGCCATCGCGGAGATCATGAAACGCGAGGGTATTGAAATCCTCACCGGCTACCCGGTGAACCACCTCATCGAATTCGCCGCCGATATCGGTATCCGCCCGGTCATGGTCCGCCAGGAACGCATCGCCGCCCACATGGCGGACGCCATCTCCCGCGTCACCTCGGGCAAGAAGATCGGCGCCTTCTGCATGCAGCACGGCCCGGGCGCCGAAAACGGCTTCGGCGGCGTCGCCCAATGCTATGGCGAAAGCATCCCCGTCCTCGTCGTCCCCATGGGCTATGCCCGCCGCCTGCGCGGCATTGATCCCAATTTCGACAGCACCACGGCGATGAAGCCGATCAGCAAGAGCAGCGAAGTCATCATGTTGGCGGCGGAAGTCCCCAACATCATGCGCCGCGCCTTCACCCGGCTGAAAAACGGCCGCGGCGGCCCCGTCATCGTCGAAGTCCCCACCGACATGTGGAACGAGGAAG
This sequence comes from Acetobacteraceae bacterium, assembly GCA_947446625.1. GTDB lineage: Bacteria > Pseudomonadota > Alphaproteobacteria > Acetobacterales > Acetobacteraceae > CAIMOR01. The sequence goes on from CANFIE010000116.1 coordinate 5,478, forward strand.
TCCCCGAGCCGCTGGACTACACCCCGGTCCTCACCGCCAAATACGGCCCCGCGCCCGCCGACGTAAAAGCCGCCGCCCGCATGCTGGCCGCGGCCAAGCGCCCGGTGCTCTACGCCGGCACCGGCATCCATTGGGCGGAAGCCTGGCCTCAGCTCAAGGCCCTGGCCGAACTCCTCGCCGCCCCGGTCACCTCTTCGCTCGGCGGCAAGTCCTCGTTCAACGAGGATCATCCCCTCTCCCTCGGCTCCGGTGGCCTCGCCATCCCCAAGCCGGTCCGCCACTTCCTCGACAGCGCCGACGTCATCTTCGGCATCGGCTGCTCCTTCACCGAAACCAGCTTCGGCGTCCGCATCCCCAAGGGGCCGAAGATCATCCACGCCACGCTCGACCCCATGCACATCAATAAGGATGTCCGCGCCGATATCGGCCTGGTGGGTGATGCCGGCCTGACCCTCGACGCCATCCTGGCCGAACTCGCGCTGCTGGTCCCCAGCCCGCGCGACCCCGCCCCGGTGGTGGCCGAAATCGAAGCCCATCGCGCGCCCTGGCTGGCGCAATGGATGCCCAAGCTCACCAACAATGATGCCCCGCTGAACCCCTACCGCGTGCTGTGGGACCTGCAGCACACGGTGGACCGCGACAACACCATCATCACGCATGACGCCGGCAGCCCGCGCGACCAGATCTCTCCGTTCTGGAAATCCACCACCCCGCTCTCCTATCTCGGCTGGGGCAAGACCACGCAGCTCGGCTACGGCCTCGGCCTGGCCATGGGCGCCAAGCTGGCAGCACCCGACAAGCTCTGCATCAATGTCTGGGGCGACGCCGCCATCGGCTTCACCGGCATGGATTTCGAAACCGCGGTGCGTGAACGCATCCCCATCATGTCCATCCTGCTGAACAACTTCTCCATGGCCATCGAGTTGAAGGTCATGCCGATCAGCACGGAAAAGTATCGCAGCACCGATATCTCGGGCGACTACGCCGCCATGGCCCGCGCCTTCGGCGGCTATGGCGAAAGGGTCACACGCCCCGAGGACATCATCCCCGCCATCAAGCGCGGCATCGAGCAGACCAAAAAAGGCGTGCCTGTGCTGCTGGAATTCATTACCAGCAAGGAAACCGAAGTTTCAAAGTTCGCCTAAGCCTGAGTCGCCTGACTGGGAGGAATAAAAAAATATGGCCACGGTTGGTATCAACAACGTGCGCAAGGCGTTCGGCACCACGCAAATCCTGCATGGTGTCAGCGTTGATATCGCCGATGGTGAATTCGTCGTCCTCGTCGGGCCGTCCGGCTGCGGCAAGTCCACCCTGCTCCGCATGCTGGCGGGGCTGGAAAACATCACCGCCGGAGAGATCTCCATCGGTGGCCGCGTGGTCAACAATGTCCCGCCGAAAGACCGGGACATCGCCATGGTGTTCCAGAACTACGCGCTCTATCCGCACATGACCGTGCGCGACAACATGGCCTTCAGCATGATGCTGGCCAACGCGCCGAAGGATGTCATCGACCAGGCGGTCAACCACGCCGCCGGCATCCTCGGCCTGGGCGAGCTGCTGCACCGCTTCCCGCGCCAGCTTTCGGGCGGCCAGCGCCAGCGCGTCGCCATGGGCCGCGCCATCGTGCGCCAGCCGCAGGTCTTCCTGTTCGACGAACCCTTGAGCAACCTCGACGCCAAGCTGCGCGTGCAGATGCGCGCCGAGATCAAGGAACTGCACCAGCGCCTTAAGGTCACGACGGTCTATGTCACGCATGACCAGATCGAGGCGATGACCATGGCCGACAAGATCGTGGTGATGAATGGCGGCCGCATCGAACAGGCCGGCGCCCCGCTGGAACTGTATGACCGCCCGGCCAATACCTTCGTCGCCAGCTTCATCGGCAGCCCGGCCATGAACCTGCTGCCCGGCGCGCCGGCCAATGGCGGGTTCGAGACCTCGGGCGGCGCCCTGCTGCCCATGCCCGGCGCGGTCAAGGGCACGCCCGGCATCTACGGCATCCGGCCGGAACACATGCTGCTGAAGCCCGACGGCGGCATCCCCGCCGTGGTGCAGCTGGTGGAACCCACCGGCAGCGAAACCCAGGTCATGGTCCGCATCGGCGACACCACGCTGAACTGCGCCTTCCGTGAACGGGTCATCGCCAAACCCGGAGACGTCATCGGCGTCGCCCCGGACCCGGCGCTGATCCACCTGTTCGACGCCGGCTCCGGCCAGCGCCTCTCCGCCTGAACTACAAAAAAACCAGGGAGAACCGTCATGAACATCATCACCCGCCGCAGCATCATGCTGGGCAGCGCTGCCGCCCTTGCCGCTGGTGGCGCGCAGGCACAAATCCGCACCCAGGCCGCCGCCGCCACCGCGCCTCGCCTGCCCATTGAAAGCGGCGCCACTCTGCGCATGCTCCGCCCGGTCAAGTTCGTGCAGCCGGATGAAGACGTCTGGCGCGCCTCCGCCGCCCGCTTCACCGCGCAAACCGGCGTGCAGGTCCGCATCGACTTCGTGGGCTGGGAAGACATCAACCAGCAAACCGCCGTCACCGCCAATACCGGCGCGGGGCCAGACCTCATCGTCGGCTTCGGCGACGCCCCGCACATCTACGCCGACAAGCTGGTGGAACTGTCGGACGTGGCCGAATACCTCGGCCGCAAATACGGCGGCTGGATGAACGTGGCGCAGAAATACGGCAAGCGCCACGGCACCAACAACTGGATCGGCCTGCCCTTCGGCGGCACCGCCGGCCCCATGGTGTGGCGCAAGTCGGCGGTGCAGGCCGCCGGCTTCCAAACCCCTCCCTCCAACCTCGCCGGCTTCCTCGACCTCTGCAAAAAGCTGAAGGCCGCCGGCAAGCCCGCCGGCTTCGCGCTCGGCAATGCGGTGGGCGACGGCAACGGCACCGCCAACTGGCTGCTGTGGTCGCATGGCGGCAACCTGGTGGATGAGGAAGGCAAGGTCGCCATCAACAGCCCCGCCACCATCCGCTCGCTGGAATACCTGAAGGAGCTGTATCCCTCCTTCATCCCCGGCACCATCGCCTGGGGCGATATCAGCAACAACCGCGCCTATGCCGCCAATGAATGCTGGCTCACCTCCAACGGCGTGTCGCTCTACTTCGCCCTGAAGAACGACCCCGCCACCGCCGCCATCGCCGCGGATACCGAGCATTCCGAACTGCCGCATGGCAGCGCCGACAGCTGGCCCAGCGCGCCGCTGACGCTGAACGCCATGGTGTTCAAGCACAGCCGCTACCCCAACGCGGCCAAGGCCTTCCTGCAATTCATGCTGGAAGCCGACCAGTACGAGCCCTGGCTCAACGCCAACCTCGGCTACTGGGCGCACCCGCTCAACAGCTATCGCGCCAGCGCGGTCTGGACCAGCGACCCCAAGGTGGCGATCTTCCGCGACAGCATGAACAACAAGTTCTGGAACGGCTACAAAGGCCCCATCTCGGAAGCCTCCGGCCAGGCCAATGCGGAATACGTCACGGTGCAGATGTACGCCGCCGTCGCCTCCGGCCAGTCCACCCCGCAGGAAGCCGCGCGAGAGGCTGAACGCCGCGCCCGCCGCATCTTCCGCCGCTAGCACGCCACAAGGGGGGCGCTCCACCCGGGGCGCCCCCTCGGAGTACCCGAATGTCAGCCACCACCGCGCCAAGCTGGGTCAGGCCCCGGCAGAATCCACCCTGGATTGTCCGCCTGTTCGACTGGAAGCCCTTCCTGGTCTTCGCCTGCCTGTTGCCGGCGGTGGGGCTGCTCACGGTCTTCCTCACCTACCCGCTTGGCCTCGGCATCTGGCTGGCCTTCACCGATACCACCATCGGCCGCACCGGCGTCTTCGTCGGCTGGGAAAACTTTGAATACCTGCTGGAGGACCGGCTCTGGTGGAACGCGGTATTCTACAGCGTGTTCTACACCGGCGTGGCCACCTTCGGTAAATTCGCCCTCGGCCTCTGGCTCGCCCTGCTGCTGAACAACCACCTGCCGTTCAAGTCGCTGCTGCGCGCCATCATCCTGCTACCGTGGATCGTCCCCACGGTGCTCAGCGCCATCGCCTTCTGGTGGATCTACGACCCGCAGTTCAGCATCATCAGCTACGTCACCATCAAGCTCGGCATCACCAGCCAGAACATTGATTTCATCAACACCCCCTGGGCGGCCCGCTTCTCGCTCATCGCCGCCAATATCTGGCGCGGCATTCCCTTCGTCGCCATCAGCCTGCTCGCCGGGCTGCAAACCATCTCGCCCAGCCTGTACGAGGCGGCGCTGCTTGATGGCTCCACCGCCTGGCAACGCTTCCGCTA
>CANFIE010000117.1 GCA_947446625.1 Acetobacteraceae bacterium
AATCATCAGATCAGATTTTTTGGCCTAGTTTCAGATAGTTGTGGAGCATGAAATGCGCCCAACAGGGCGCATAGTGCTCTAACCCACACTCCCCGGCGCGCAGTTGCCGCCGCACACCACCACGCCAACCCGCGCCCCGGCCGGCGGCACCCAGGCGCCGGAGAGCAGCGCCGCCAAAGCCGTGGCACCGCCCGGTTCCGCCACCAGCCGGCATTCCTGCCACAACCAGGCTTGGGCGGCGGCAATGGCGGCATCGGGCACCAGCACGCTGGCCACGCCATGGGCCTGCATCAGCGGAAACATCAGCGCGCCCACCTGCCGGGCGCCCAGGCTATCCGCCGCCAGGCCGCCCACCGGGGCGGGCACCGGGCAGCCGGCGGCCAGGGCGGTGTGCAGGGTGGGGCAGCCCTCGGGTTCCACCGCCACCACCTGTACCCCGCTGCCGCCATACCAGGCCGCCACGCCGCCAATCAGCCCGCCGCCGCCCACCGCCACCAGCACATGGGTCAGCTCGGGCGCCTGTTCGGCCAGTTCCATCGCCAGGGTGCCCTGGCCGGCCAGAACCTCGGCCTGGTCATAGGCATGCACCGGCAGCGCGCCCGATTCGGCGGCAAAGGCCTCGCTGGCCAGGCGGGCATCGTCATAGGCGGCGCCGCCCACCACCAGCCGGGCGCCATAGGCGGCAATCCGTTCACGTTTCGCGGCGCCGGTTATCTCGGGCACGAAGATATGCGCCGGCACGCCCAGCGCCTGGGCGGCATAGGCCACCGCCGCGCCATGGTTGCCGCCGCTGGCCGCCACCACCCCGGCCGCCGGCAGCGGCACCGCCAGCATGCGGTTGAAGGCCCCGCGCGGCTTGAAGCTGCCGCTGGCCTGCAGCAATTCCAGCTTCAGGCTCAGCCCTGGGTGCAGGTTCAGCACCGGGGTCTGCCGCACCCGGCCGGCAATGCGGCGGGCGGCGGCGGCAATATCGTCTCTTTTCATGCAAAACAGCGTCGCATTGGCGGGCGTGTTTCGCAATTGCAGCAAGCCCTTCCATGGCTGCCTCAGTTCTGCCATGGTCCGGCCCGTTCAACCGGAAAGCGCCCCGAAGGCGCGGCTGGGAATGCTCCTGCATGCAAGCTGTGCGGCCCTTGGGGCCGATGCTGTTCTGTTCCTCGGCCCCCCGGGCTGCGGCAAGTCGGACCTTGTCCTGCGGATGCTGGACCGTGGCTGGCTGCTCGTGGCCGATGACCAGGTTTGCCTCAACCCGCCCGGTACCCCGCCGGCGCTGGCCGGCAAGCTGGAGGTGCGCGGGCTTGGCATCCTCACCGGGCTGCCCTGCGCCGCGCCGCCGCTCAGCTTCCGCCTGGCGGTGGAATTGATGCCCAGCCCCGCCGAGGTGCCGCGCCTGCCCGTGCCCCGCCGCTGGCGCGCCGCTGGCCTGGACCTGCCCTGCCTGAGCCTGTTTGCCTTCGAGGCCTCGGCCCCCGCCAAGGTGGCCTGGGCGCTGGAGGTGGTGCTGGGCCGCCGTGCCCTGGCCGTGGGGGCCTTTGCCGCATGAGCGAGGCCATACCCCCCCGGCCCTTCGTGGTGGTCACCGGGCTTTCCGGCGCCGGCAAGGCCAGCATCCTGCATATTCTGGAGGATCTGGGTTACGAGACGGTGGACAACCCGCCGCTGAGCATTCTGGAAAGCCTGGTGGGCGACGGCACCCTGCCGCTGGCCGCCGGCATTGATACCCGCACCCGTGGCTTTGACGCCGAGCAGGTGAAGCTGGCGCTGGACCGCCTGCGCCGCACCCCCGGCGTGGCGCTGAGCCTGGTATTCGCCACCGCCGAGGACACTGTGCTGCTGCGCCGCTACACCGAGACGCGCCGCCGCCATCCGCTGGCCCCGGGCGGGGCGCTGGGCACCAGCGTGGCGGAAGGCATTGCGCGCGAGACAGCGATGCTGGAGCCGCTGCGCGAGGCCGCGGACCTGATTGTGGATACCTCCGGCCTGCCCATGCCCAGCCTGCGGCAGATGGTCGAGCGCCGATTCCGCCCCGATGGCGCGCCCGGCATGGCGGTGCTGTTGCAGAGCTTCGCCTTCCCCAAGGGCCTGCCGCGTGAGGCGGATTTGGTGTTCGACGTGCGTTTTTTACGCAACCCGCACTACGTCCCGGCGCTCAAGCCCTTGACCGGAAAGGATGCGCCTGTGGCCGAGTATGTCGCCGAGGACACGGATTTCCCTGCCTTTTGGCAACGGCTGACCGGCTTCATCGATCCGCTCTTGCCGCGCTATGTGGCGGAGGGCAAGAAGTACCTGACGGTGGCGATAGGGTGTACCGGCGGCCGACATCGATCGGTCCTTGTTACCGAGCGTCTGGCCGACCATCTCCGGAGCCTGGGCTGGCGCGTGGACGTGACTCATCGCGAACTTGCGAGTGACCATGACCGAGTGGCGCATTCCGCCATTGCACGGTCTGAAGGGGGTCAGGAGGCCCCGCGACTTACCCCATGATAGGCCTTGTCCTTGTCACTCACGGCCGTCTGGCCGAGGAATTGCGCTCCGCTATGGAGCATGTGGTCGGCCCGCAACGGGCCGTGGCCACCGTGTGCATCGGCCCTGACGACGACATGGAAGGTCGCCGCCAGGACATCAAGGACAGCATCGCCAGCGTCGACCAGGGTGACGGCGTGGTGTTGCTGACCGATATCCTGGGCGGCACGCCGTGCAACCTGGCGGCCAGCCTGGCCGACAAGAAGCATATCGACGTGATTGCCGGGGTGAACCTGCCGCTGCTGGTGAAACTGGCGAAGATCCGTGGCACCGAACCCCTGGCCGAGGCGGTGAGCCATGCCGCCGCCGCTGGCCGGAAATACATTGCCACGGCGAATGGGCAGGATAGCCTGAACGGGGCGGTGGCCTCGGCCAATGGCCCTGGCGGAGCAAGCCAGCAATAAGCGGCCCGGGCCGCGCGAGGGGAGGGTGATACATGCCTGATTCGGGCCTGGTGCTGCGGCGCCCTGTCACCATCCGCAATATGCGCGGCCTGCACGCCCGTGCCGCCGCCAAGCTGGTGGCGCTGGTGGAACGCTTCACCGCTCTGGTGGAGGTGACCTACAAGGCCGATACCGTGCCCGCCGCCTCGATCATGGGGTTGATGATGCTGGGTGCCGGCCAGGGCGCCGAGATTGTGATCCAGGCTGATGGCTGGGACGCCAAGGAGGCGTTGGAAGCCGCCTGCGACCTGGTTGAGGCCGGCTTCAATGAAGACTGAACCCCGTGCTGAACCCGCCCGGGCCGAGCCGCCCAAGCGCGCCGCCCGCAAGCTGAAGGAACAGATGGTGCGCGGCATTGCCGTGGCACCCGGCATTGCCATCGGGCCGATTTTCGACACCACCGAAGTGCCCGCCGACGCTCCGCGCCGGCGCATCACCGAGGACCAGGCCGAGGCTGAGCGGCAGCGGCTGGGCGAGGCGGCGGCGCTGTCTCGCAAGCAACTGGGCAAGCTGAAGATGCGGCTTTCGGTGCTGCCCGAGGAAGCGCAGGAGGAACTGGCTCCGCTGCTGGATGCCTATGTGCTGATGCTGGGCAATTCCCGCCTGCTGCGTGGCGCCCGGCGGCGCATTGCCGAGGAATTGGTGGCGGCCGAAACCGCCGTGCTGGATGAATCGGAAGGCATTGCCGCGGTTATTCTGGCCGCGAAGGATGACGACAAGGCCGGCCTGCTGCGCCGCGCCCAGGAAGTGCGCGAGATTGCCCGGCGGCTGACCCGCAACCTGCTGGCCACACCGTTTCGGAGCCTTAAGGATGTGCCGGCCGGCGCCATTCTGGTGGCCGATGAGCTGACCCCGGCCGATGCCGCCCTGCTGGACCCCAGCCGCATTGCCGGCGTGGCCACCGAGGAAGGTGGCGCCGATGGGCATACCGCCATCATGCTGCGGGCGCTGGGCATTCCCAGCGTGGTGGCCTGCCATGGCCTGGCCGAAAGTGCGCTGCGCGGCGACCAGGCGGTGCTGGACGGCACCCAGGGCTTCATTGTGCTGCGCCCTGGCCCGGCGGCGCTGGAACGGGCGAAGGAAGGCCTGGCCGCCTTCGCCAAGGAACGCGCCAAGCTGGGCAAGCTGCGCCGCCTGCCGGCCGAGACCACCGATGGCGAGCAGGTGGAGTTGCAGGCCAACCTGGAGATTCCGGCCGAATTGCCGCTGATTGCCCAGGCCGGCGCCCAGGGCATTGGCCTGCTGCGCACCGAATTCCTGTTCATGAACCGCGAGGATTTGCCGGACGAGGAAGCGCATCTGGCCGCCTATGGCCCCATTGTGGAGGCGATGGCCCCCGATGAGGTAACCATTCGCGTGCTGGACTGGGGCGGCGAGAAGGACATGGAGGCTCTGGCCAACGGCATGGAGCCGACCCATGGCGGCCCCAACCCGGCGTTGGGCCTGCGCGGCCTGCGCCTGCTGCTGAAGCGGCCAGAACTGCTGGAGGCGCAATTCGCCGCCATTCTGCGCGTGGCCGAACGCGGCAAGGTGCGGATTCTGCTGCCGCTGGTGACCACCCCCAATGAGGTGAAGCAGGCCCGCGACATCTACGAGCGCGTGGCCCGCCGGCTGCGCCGCAAGGGCGAGAAAATCCCCGAGAAGCTGCCGCCGCTGGGCGTGATGATCGAGACCCCCGGCGCTGCCCTGGCGGCCGATGCCATTGCGCTGGAGGCGGATTTCTTCGCCATCGGCACCAATGACCTGGCCATGTACACCCTGGCGGTGGACCGTGGCGACGCCGAGGTGGCGCACCTGTACGACCCCTTGCACCCCGCCGTGCTGCGCCTGGTGCAATTCGCCACCGAGGCGGCGCTGCGCATGCGCATGCCGGTGAGCGTATGTGGCGAGATGGCGGGCAACCCGCGCTTGGTGCCGCTGCTGCTGGGCCTGGGGATTCGCTGCCTTTCGATGAATGCCAGTGCCATTCCGCGCGTGAAGCAGGCGGTGCGGGCCTTGGATATCGACGACTGCGCCCGCTTCGCCCGGCGGGTGATGGAGCAGTCCGACCCGGCGCGGATTCAGGAATTGGTCATGGGCTTTGCCAATGGCTTGGCGGAGAAGGTGAAGGGCTGAGGCCCTTCGGCACCTGATCGGCCGCTCAAGCACCTAGAGCACTATGCGCTCTGACGGGCGCATTTTGTGCTCTGTATCCATTTGAAATTAGAGCAATATCGATTCTGATGATTCCATCAGAATGGATATTGCTCTAGTCGATGCAGCGGTCGGCGATGCGAATGGCGCCGCCGAGCATGGTGCTGGCCACCGCCTGGCATTCGGGCCGGCGTGGGGCGCCGAGGGCCACGGCCAACAGCCCCAGGGCCAGCAGGAAAAGCGCGAATAGCCGAAGCATGATGGGTCCGCTGACCTGTTTCGATGGAAGCATGAACAGGCTGGGCCAGCAGCGTCATCCCCAGTTTTGGGGAGGCGCCGTGAGAAAACCGATGCGCTCGGGGATTTCCACTCGCCCATTTTAATGGCAATAGCTTTGCGCAAAGCCGCATCACTTGGACAAAGTGAAGGCATAAACGCTTTTGGGAACGCTAGAGCCTATGTTTTTCCGCTATTCCAGCGCTCTCGTCGGCGCTTTTCTGCTCGTTTCCGCGCCAGCCTTTGCTGCTGAAACTCGCCCTGCCGATACCGGCGACACCGCCTTCATGCTGCTGAGCACCGTGCTGGTGTTGTTGATGACCGTGCCCGGCCTGGCGCTGTTCTATGGCGGCATGGTGCGCAAGAAGAACATTCTGGCCATCATGGCGCAGAGCTTTGTGCTGTGCGCGCTGGTGACGGTGGTGTGGGTGGTGCTGGGCTACAGCCTGGCCTTCGGCAATGGCGGCGCGCTGCTGGGGGATTTCTCCCGCTTCATGCTGGCGGGCATGGAGGTCAACTTCGACAAGGCCTTCACCCTGGGCGCCGGCACCGGCAGCGAGGTGGCGCTGACCATCCCTGAGCCGGTGTTCATGCTGTACCAGATGACCTTCGCCATCATCACCCCGGCGGTCATCACCGGCGCCTTTGCCGAGCGCATGAAGTTCAGCGCGCTGCTGGTGCTGATGACCCTGTGGTCTCTCGTGGTGTACGCGCCCATTGCGCATTGGGCCTGGGCACCGCTGGGCTGGCTGAACCAGCTGGGCATGGCCGATTTCGCCGGCGGCACGGTGGTTGAGGTGAACTCGGGCATCGCTGGCCTGGTCTGCGCCATTGTGCTGGGCCGCCGCGTAGGGCTGGGGCACGACAACATGGCGCCGTTCAACCTGGCCTATGCCGTGATTGGCGCCAGCCTGCTGTGGGTGGGCTGGCTCGGCTTCAATGGCGGCAGCGCGCTGGCCAGTGGCGGCCGTGCGGCCATGGCCATTGTGGCCACGCAGGTGGCGGCGGCGGCGGCCACGCTTTCATGGTTGGCGCTGGAATGGGTGCTGCACCGGCGCCCGACCGTGCTGGGCGCTGTCTCGGGCGCGGTGGCGGGCATGGTGGCCATTACCCCGGCGGCCGGCTTCGTGCTGCCCGGGCCGGCCTTGCTGATTGGCCTGGCCGCCGGGGCGCTGTGCTTTTGGGCCGTGACCATCCTTAAGGCCAAGCTGCGCTATGACGACAGCCTGGATGCCTTCGGCGTGCATGGTGTGGGCGGCATTCTGGGCATGCTGGCCACGGGCGTGTTCGCCTATGGCGGGCTTTCCGTTACCGAAGCCGCACCGGAAGGCGCCTACCAGGGCGGCGCGGCGCTGCTGTGCGTGCAGGCGCTGGGCGTGCTGGCCACCGCAGCCTGGAGCGCGGCGGGCACCTTCGGCCTGCTGAAGCTGACCGATTTTCTGGTGGGCCTGCGGGTGACGCAGGACCAGGAACGCCAGGGCCTGGACGAGGCCCTGCACGGCGAAAGCCTGGGTTAAACGAGCAGTTGCGGCGCCCGGGTCAGTCGATGGCGTTGCCCACGCCATGGATGGCGCCGCCGACCGGGCCGCCGATGACCGGAATGACCTCCACCACGTCGCCTACCAGCTTGAAGGGCAGGGCGACGACGCTGCAGGCGCCAAGCGCCAGGCAGGAGAGCAACAGCAGGGCGGCGCGCATGGTCAACTCCGTCTGGGGGTGGCGCAGCATCGGTATTCCGCCAGGTTAAATCAATCCTTCCCCGGAAAGCGCTGCATCATGGCGGCGCGCCAGACCGGGGGCAGGCCGCCCACCAGCCGGGCCATGGCATAGACCGGCCAGGGATAGGCCACCCGCAGCCGCCCGGCGGCAATGCCCGCCAGGGTGCGGCGGGCGGCTTCTTCGGGTTCCATCAGCATGGGCATGGGGAAGCGGTTGCGCGCCGTCAGCGGGGTACGGATATAGCCGGGGCAGATGCTGTGCAGCCGGATGCCACGATGCCGCTCGGTGGCGTCCAGCGCCTCGGCCCAGCGCTGCACCGCCGCCTTGGCCGCGCAATAGCTGGGCGCGCCGGGCGCGGCCACGAAGGCGGCAATGGAGGCCACCACCGCCACCCGGCCACGCACGCCATCGGCGCCCGGCGGCTGCAGCGCCATGGCGGCAATGGCGGGCAGGGCGGTGTTCAGCACGCCGGTCACGTTGGTCTCGAATACCGCCCGGGCGTCATCCGGCCGCTCAAACCCCAGCCCGGTGCCGGCGCCAATGCCGGCATTGGCGAAGACCAGGTCCAGCGGCCCGGCGGCGTTGATCCAGCCGGCCATGGCGGCGGCGTCGCGCACATCGGCCTGATGCGGCAGGGCGTTGGCGCCCTTGGCGGTGCAGGCAGCCGCCACCTCGGCCAGCCGGGCCGCGTCTCGCCCGCCCAGATGCAGGGTTACGCCGGGCGCGGCCAGGGCTTCGGCCAGCGCACGCCCAATGCCGGAGGACGCCCCGGTGATGAGGATGTGCCGCCACGGCCAGGGGGATTTTGGGTTTGCTTGCATAACCTGCCTACCGGCGCGAAAACCCGCGCATGAGCCTTATGAGCATGACCGGCTTTGCCCGCGAAAGCGGTGTTCTGGCCGATGGAACCGCCTTCATCTGGGAATTGCGCAGCGTCAACGGCAAGGGGCTGGATGTGCGCTTCCGCCTGCCGGGCGGGCAGGATGCGCTGGAGCCGCTGCTGCGCGACGCCGCCGCCCGCCGGCTGAAGCGCGGCAATGTGCAGGCCGGGCTGAACCTGAAGCGCGAGGACCGCCCCCGCCTGGTGGCCGACCCCGCCGCGCTGGACCAGGCGCTGCGCCTGGCGCTGGACCTGGCCGCCCGCATTCCCGGCAGCGCGCCACCGCGGGCCGAGGCGTTGCTGGCGCTGCCCGGCGTGATGCGCACCGAGGCGGTGGAGCCGGACGAAGCCGCCGAGGAGGCCAAGCGTGCCGCGCTGGCGGCGGCCTTCAATGCCGCCCTGGCCGGGCTGGTGGCGGCTCGGCGGGCCGAGGGCGAGAAGCTGCACGCCGTGCTGACCACGCTGCTGGACGAGATTGCCGCCCTGCACACCGAGGCGACGCGGGAAGCCGCCACCCAGCCGGCGGCGCATCAGGCCAAGCTGCGCGAGCAACTGGCCGCCCTGCTGGGCGAAGCCGGCACCGCCCGCGTGCCGGAGGAAAGACTGGCGCAGGAAGTGGCCCTGCTGGCGCAAAAATCCGATGTGCGCGAGGAGTTGGACCGGCTGGCCGCGCATATCCAGGCAGCGCGGGCGCTGCTGAAGGCCGGGGAGGGCGCCGGCCGCAAGCTGGACTTCCTGACCCAGGAGTTTGTGCGCGAGGCCAATACCCTGTGCAGCAAAAGCGCCAGCGTGCCGCTGACCCGGGTGGGGCTGGAGCTGAAGGCGGCGATCGAGCGGCTGAAGGAGCAGGCGGCCAATGTTGAATGACCCGCCCGCCGAGGCGCAGCGCCGCGGCGTTTGCCTGGTGATCGCGGCGCCTTCGGGCGCGGGCAAGTCCAGCGTCTCGCGCGCCCTGATGGACAGCGAGCCGGCGCTGCGGCTTTCGGTTTCCGCCACCACCCGCGCCCCGCGCACGGGTGAGGAGGAGGGCGTGCACTACCATTTCCGCAGCATGGCGCAATTCCAGGCCATGGTGGCGGCCGGTGAGATGCTGGAGCATGCCGAGGTGTTCGGCCGCTGCTACGGCACCCCACGCGCCCCGGTGGAAGCGGCCCTGGTGAGCGGGCGGGATGTGCTGTTCGATATCGACTGGCAGGGCCACCGCCAGTTGCGCGAAGCCATGCCGGCCGACACGGTGAGCCTTTTCCTGCTGCCGCCCAGCATGGCGGAGCTGGACCGCCGCCTGCGTGGCCGGGGCACCGATGCCGAGGCCGAGGTGGCCCGGCGCATGGCTGCCGCCCGCGCCGAGATCAGCCATTGGGACGAGTTTGACCATGTGCTGGTGAATGATGATTTCGCCGGCACGGTGGAGCAGGTGCGCGCCGTGCTGCGGGCGGCGCGCTGCACCCCGGCGCGGCAACCGGCCATGCGGGGCTTTGTGGCTGGCCTGCTGGGCTGACCCATGGGCGTGGTGCTGGAGGTTGTTGCCCCGGTCTTCCTGATTGTGGCGCTGGGCTGGGCGGCGGCGCGGTTCGGGTTCATTGACCCAGGCGGCTTCAAGGGGCTGAACGCCTTCACCTTCACCCTTGGCGCGCCGTCGCTGCTGTTTCTGGGCGGCATTACCGCGCAGGGCGGTGGTGGGCCGGCGGCGCTGGCGTTTTTCTGCGGCACCGGGGTGCTTTATGGCGGCGCCTTGCTGGCGGGGCGGCTGGGGCTGGGCATGGCGCTGGCGCCGGCCGGGC
>CANFIE010000118.1 GCA_947446625.1 Acetobacteraceae bacterium
CTCCGAGGCCGTGATTGTGGAGGAGATTGGCCGCTTCCTGATGAACGGGTCGCTGTATCGCGGCTTGCGGCCTGTGATGTGGAGCCCGGTGGAAAAGACCGCGCTGGCCGATGCCGAGATTGAGTATCACGACCATGTTTCGCCCACGCTGTGGGCGCGGTTTGTGTTGCAGCAGGCCGGGGCGGAGGATTTGCGCGGCGCGAGCGTGGTGATCTGGACCACCACGCCCTGGACCATTCCAGGCAACCGCGCCGTGGCCTATGGCGCCGAGATCGACTACGCGCTGGTGCATGTGGTGGAGGTTGCCGAGGGCAGCTTCCTGAAGCCGGGCGAGAACCTGCTGGTGGCGCTGCCGCTGCTGACGGCGTTTGAGAAGGATGCCGGGCTGGCGGCGCATACCGTGAAGCGCGTGCTGAAGGGCGCTGAATTGGCGGGCGCCGTGGCGGCGCATCCGCTGGCGGCCTGGAATGCCGGTTATGGCTTTGCCGTGCCGCTGCTGGATGGCGACTTCGTGACCACCGAGGCTGGTACGGGCTTCGTGCACATTGCGCCGGGCCATGGTGAGGATGACTTCAACCTGGTGCGCAGCGTGAATGCCGGGCTGCCGATGGCCGAGCGCATTCCGGTGCCGGAGACGGTGAACGACGACGGCACCTTCAACCCGCTGGGCGCGCCCGGCTTTGAAGGGTTGCACGTGTTCAAGGCGCATGACGCGGTGTACGCGGCCTGCGAGAGCGTGGGCACGCTGGTGGCCAAGAGCAAGCTGACGCACAGCTACCCGCATAGCTGGCGCAGCAAGAAGCCGGTGATCTTCCGCGCCACGCCGCAATGGTTCATCGCCATGGATGACCACAACCACATCCGTGAAAAGTCGTTGCAGGCGCTGGCAAAAACGCATTTCGTGCCCGACCAGGGGCGCAACCGCATTGGCAGCATGGTGGCAGCGCGGCCGGACTGGTGCATCAGCCGGCAGCGCGCCTGGGGCGTGCCGATTGCGGTGTTTGTGGACAAGCGCAGCGGCGAAGTGCTGCGCGACCCGGCGGTGATGCAGGGCATTGTGGATGCCTTCCGCACCGAGGGCGCCGATGCCTGGTATTTGCCCGGCGCGGCGCAGCGCTTCCTTAATCCGGTTGCTGGCTCCGCCAACGGGGGGCCGGACCGAGATCCTGCGAATTACGAGCAGGTGATGGACATTGTGGATGTGTGGTTCGAGAGCGGCTCGACCCATGCGTTTACGCTGACCAAGGAACGTGGGCTGCCCTTCCCGGCGGACCTGTATCTGGAAGGCTCGGACCAGCATCGCGGCTGGTTCCATTCCTCGCTGCTGGAAAGCGTGGGCACGCGCGGCGTGCCGCCCTTCAAGGCCATTCTCACCCACGGCTTCGTGCTGGATGAGAAGGGGCGGAAGATGTCGAAGTCGCTCGGCAACGTCACCGCCCCGCAGGAGGTGATGAAGGATTACGGCGCCGATATTCTGCGGCTGTGGGTGATGAATTCCGACACCGCCGACGACCTGCGCATTGGCAAGGAAATCCTGAAGCAGCAGGCGGAGCTGTATCGGCGGCTGCGCAATACGCTGCGCTGGCTGCTGGGTGGCCTGGAAGGTTTCACCGAGGCCGAGCGCGTGCCGGAAGCCGAGCTGCCGGAGTTGGAGCGCTGGGTGCTGCATCGGCTGAGCGAGCTGGATGTGAAGCTGCGCCAGGCCGCCGAGGATTACGACTGGAGCGGGGTTTATCCCGAGCTGCATAATTTCTGCGCGGCGGATCTCAGCGCCTTCTACTTCGATATCCGCAAGGACGCGCTGTACTGCGACGCGCCCGACAGCCTGCGCCGCCGCGCCACGCGCACGGTGCTGGATGCGCTGCATCGGTGCCTGACCACCTGGTTGGCGCCGGTGCTGGTATTCACGGCGGAGGAAGCCTGGCAGGCGCGCTTCCCGGATGAGGCGGACAGCGTGCACCTGCATGATTGGCCGCTGGTGCCGGCGAGTTGGCGGGATGAGGCGCTGGCGGCGAAGTGGGCGCGCATTCGGGCGCTGCGCGGCGATGTGACGGCAGTGCTGGAAGTGGCGCGCAAGGAAGGTGCCATCGGCGCCAGCCTGCAGGCCGCCCCGGTGCTGACCTGGCCGGCCGAGGATGCCGAACTGCTGACGGCGGAAGGCTGGGCGGAAACCTGCATCACCTCGGCGGTGGAGTTGCGCCAGGGCGAAGCGACGGTGGCCTTCGCCGCCGCCCCCGGCCAGAAATGCGACCGCTGCTGGAAGGTGCTGCCGGAAGTGGGCGGCTCGGCCGCGCACCCCACGCTGTGCCGCCGCTGCGAAGCGGTGGTGGAGGCCGCGTGACCTTGGTGCTGGACCGCGCCCGGTTGCAACTGGGCCTGCCCATGGCGCTGGGCACACTGGTGCTGGACCAGTTGAGCAAGTGGGCCATGCTGCAGCCGCTGAACCTGCCGGCGGTGCAGCATATTCCCATGCTGGAGGTTGGGCCTTTCGCGCTCGACCTCACCATGGTGTGGAATCGCGGCGTTACCTTCGGGCTGCTCTGGGGCGACAGCTTCTGGGCGCAACTGCTGCTGGCCATGGCCGCCAGCGGCATTGCGCTGTTCCTACTGCGCTGGATGGCACGGGCCGAAACCGCCTGGGTGGCCGTGGCGCTGGGCGCCGTGGTAGGCGGCGCCATTGGCAATGTGATCGACCGGCTTCGTTTCGGCGCGGTGGTGGATTTCCTCGACTTCCATATCAATTTCGCCAGCGGACCGTGGAATTGGTACGTATTCAACGTGGCCGACGCCGGTATTGTATGCGGCGTGGGCGTGCTGGTTGCAGACGCCTTGTTCCGGCGCGAACCCAAGGCTAAGTAGGCACCCATGAACACCCGCCGCCCCTCTGGTTTCCGCGCCTTGCTGGCCCTTGTGGCCCTGGCCCCGCTCGCCGCCTGCGGTGGGGGGGACACCATGCGCAGCTTCGGGCTTACCCGAGACGCGCCGGATGAATTCCAGGTAACCACCCGCGCACCGCTTTCCATGCCGCCGGCCCTGGGCGCCCTGCCCGCGCCGCGCCCTGGCATGGAACGCCCGCAGGAGCTGGACCAGCGCCGCCAGGCTGAAGCTGCGCTGGTGCCGGGCGCCGCGCTGGGCCGTGGGGCCAGCACGCGGCGCTCCTCGGGCGAAGGCGCGCTGCTTTCGGCCGCTGGTCAGCCGGTGGGTGGCGATATCCGCCGCACGGTGGACCAGGAAAGCAGCCGGCTGGACGCGCCGCAGAGCAGCTTCGTGGACACCCTGATGTTCTGGCGCAGCCCGGATGCCCCCGGCACCCAGGTGGACCCGCGCCGCGAAGCGCAGCGTCTGCGCGAGAATGCCGCCCTTGGGCGCGACACTGGTGATGGCGAAACGCCGATCATTCAGCCGGCGCGCAGCACCAATCCGGTGGTTCGGCTGTACGACAGCATTTTCTGACCATCATTTTGGGTTAGTCTTGGCGCTTGGGCATTCCCGCCCCAAATGACCGGACATGCCCAAACTGACTCGTCGCACCGCGCTTTCCGCCGCCGCCCTGTTGCCGCTCGCGGCGCAGGCGCAGGCTCCCGCCGCCGCTCCGCAGGCCGAGCGTGGGCTGTTTGGCGCCAAGACCTGGAAGCTGGCCAATGGCCTGACCGTGGTTTTGGCCGAATCCCATCGGGCGCCCGTGGTGGCGCACTACCTGTTCTACGGTGCCGGCGGCGCCGAGGACCCGGTGGGCAAGTCCGGCACCGCACATTTCCTGGAACACATGATGTTCAAGGGCAGCCGCAACGTGGCGCCCGGAGCATTCTCCCTCACCATTGCGCGTGAGGGTGGGCAGGACAACGCCTTCACCTCGCGTGATGTCACCGCCTATTACCAACATGTTGAGGCCAGCCGGCTGCCGCTGGTGATGCGGCTGGAGGCGGATCGCTTCGCCCACCCGCTGCTGGGGGCCGAGACGCTGGAATCCGAGCGCCAGGTGATTCTGGAGGAGCGGCGCCAGCGCACCGATGCCAACCCGCGCGGCAAGTTCTGGGAAGCGCTGGAAGCCGCCTTCTGGGGCCGGCAGCATTGGGCGGGGCGACCCATCATTGGCTGGGAGGATGAGATCCGCGCCATCACCCGCGAGGATCTGGTGGAGTTCCATGCCCGCCGTTACGCGCCGGAAAACGCCACGCTGGTGGTGGCTGGCGCGGTGACCGAGGCCGAATTGCGCAAGCTGGCCGACGAGTTCTACGCCCCGGTGGCGCCGCGCGCCCGGCTGCCGCGCAACCGCGCCGCCGCCCCGGCGCTGCAGGGCATGGCGCGGTTCGAGATGCCCGATGCGGCGGTGCGCGAGGCCAGCCTGACCCGGCGGCTGAAGGCCCCCGGCCTGCTGGGGCCAGACAGCCAGCATGGCTACCCGCTGGAAGTGCTGGCGCATCTACTGGGCACCGGGCCAGGCAGCCGGCTGAACCGGGCGCTGGTGCAAACCGGCCTGGCCACCATGGCGGGGGCTGGCTATTCCGGTGACGTGCCCAGCTTCACCAACTTCACCTTCGCCGCCACGGCGCGGCAGGGCGTGGCCCCGGCCCGGCTGGAAGCGGCGCTGGATGCCGAGGTGAGCAAGCTGCTGGCCGATGGCGTGACCGAGGATGAGGTGAAACGCTCGGTCCGGCAGTTGACCGCCGGCGCCGTGCTGGCGTTGGACGGCATTGGCGCCGCGCCCCGGCTGCTGGGTGACGCGCTGGCCTGCGGGCTGGGGCTGGATACGGTGGAGTTCTGGCCACGGCATATCCGCGGGGTGACCGCGCCGCAGGTGATGGCCGCCGCCCAGGCGGTACTGGGCCGCAATGCCGTGGGCATCACCGGCTGGCAGGTGCCGGCATGACCGATTTTACCGTTCCCGTTCAGATCGTTCCCTTCGCCGGCGGCACCGCCTGGCTGGTGGAGGATCATTCGCTGCCCATCGTGGCGCTGGCCTGGAGCTGGGCCGGTGGCGCGGCGCTGGACCCGGCGGGGCAGGAAGGCGCCACCGCCCAGGGCGCGGCATTGCTGACGGAAGGCGCCGGGCCGCTGGCCGCCGTGGCCTTTGCCGATGCGCTGCGCGACGAGGCGATTACGCTCGGCTTTGGCGTGGGCCGGGACCAGTTTGAGGGCAGCATGCGCACGCTGAGCGACGCGCTGCCCGCGGCGATACGGCTGGCCAACCTGGCCATGACGCAGCCGCGCTTTGACGCCGAAGCGGTGGAACGGGTGCGCGCCCGGGCGCTGGCGGCGGAACGCCGGGCGCTGGAAACCCCGGCCGGCCTGGCACGACGCAGCTACATGGCGGCGGCGTTTCCGGGGCATCCAGCCGGGCGGCCCTCGGCCGGCACCGCTGAAAGCCTGGCGCGGCTGACGGTAGCCGAGATGCGGGCGGCGCTGGGCCGGCAGATGCGGCGCGACGGACTGCTGGTAACGGCGGCCGGGGCGATAAAGCCCGAGGCGCTGGCCCGGGCAGCCGAGCAATTGTTCACCGGCTTGCCGGCCGGGGCGCCAGCCCTGCCGCCGGCGCTGCCGGGCTTCACCAATTTCGGCCAGCGCGTGGTGCCCATGGTGGCGCCGCAATCGGCCGTGGTGTTTGGCCAGGACGGCTTGCTGAACACCGACCCGGCCTGGGAAGCGGCGCAGGTGATGCTGCGGGTGCTGGGCGGCGGCGGCTTTGCCAGCCGGCTGATGCAGGCGGTGCGGGAACAGCGCGGCCTGGCCTATGGCATTTCGGCGGGGCTGGACCTGATGTTCCGGCGCGGCATGTTGCTTGGCTCGGTGGCAACCGAAAATGCGCGCGTGGCGGAAACCCTGGCGGTACTGCGGGCGGAATGGGCGCGCATGGCCGAAAGCGGCCCGACCGAGGCCGAGTTGGCCGATGCCGTGGCCTACCTGACCGGCGCGCTGCCACTGCAATTCGCCGATAGCCGACGCATCGCCGACGGCTTGCTGACGTTGCGTCAGAATGACCGGACGCCGGAATGGCTGAACGGACGCTCGGCCCGGCTGGCCGCATTGAAGCGCGAGGATCTGGCGGCGGTGGCAAAACGGCTGCTGCGGCCGGAGCAACTTTCGGTGGTGATTGCCGGGCAGCCCGTGGGCCTGTAATTCCTGCCACAAATCGGAGGCGGGCATGGGCGAAACACTCTCCACGGCGTGGGCGGAACTCCAGCGACTGGGTTCAGCGCCGGGGGCCGATGCCATCAGGCCACTTTTTGCCGCCGACCCGGCGCGCTTCAGCCGGTTCAGCCGGCGCAGCGACGGGTTGCTGCTGGACTACTCGAAGACCGCGCTGAGCGATGCGGTGCTGGCGGCATTGCTGGCGCTGGCTCGGGCTGCCGATGTGGAAGGCAAGCGCGCCGCCATGGCGCGTGGCGATGTGGTGAACACCACCGAAGGCCGCGCCGTGCTGCATATGGCGCTGCGCGGCCATCAGGGTGTGCCGGCAGCGGCGGCCGATGTGGCTGCGGTGAAGGCGCGGATGCGTGCCTTCACCGAACAGGTGCATGCCGAAGGACGCTTCACCGATGTGGTGAATGTGGGCATTGGCGGCAGCGACCTGGGGCCGGCCATGGCGGCGCGTGGGTTGTGGCATCATGGCTGCCCGATGCGGGCGCACTACCTGGCCAATGTGGACGCCCATGCCTGGGAAACCCTGCGCCCCACGCTGGACCCGGCACGCACCTTGGTGCTGGTGGGCAGCAAGACCTTCACCACCCAGGAAACCATGGCCAATGCCAACCTGGTGAAGCAGTGGCTGGGCGTGCATGCCGCCGGGCAGATGGTGGCGCTTTCCACCAACATGAGCGGCACGGCGGCCTTTGGCATTCCGCCGGAGCGGGTGTTTCCGTTCAAGGACTGGGTGGGCGGGCGCTACAGCCTGTGGAGCGCCATTGGGCTTTCGCTGGCGCTGGCGCTGGGCTGGCCGGCGTTTGAGCGCCTGCTGGCCGGCGCGCATGCCATGGATGAGCATTTTCTGCATACGCCACTGGAAGACAACCTGCCGGTACTGCTGGCGCTGGTGGAATGCTGGCATGTGAACGGGCTGGGGCTGAATGCCCGCGCCGTGCTGCCGTATGACGAACGCCTGCGCCGGCTGCCGGCGCATTTGCAGCAGTTGGAAATGGAAAGCCTGGGCAAGCGCGTAACCCTGGCCGGCGCGCCGGTGGGGCGCGATACCGGGCCGGTGGTATTCGGCGAGCCGGGCACCAATGCGCAGCACAGCTTCATGCAGTTGATCCACCAGAGCCCGCGCCCAGTGCCGGTGGACTTCATTCTGGTGGCCAAGCCAGACCATCCGCATGCCGACAGCCATCGGAAGCTGTTGGCCAATGGGCTGGCCCAGGCGGCGGCGCTGCTTCGCGGCAAAACCCTGGCCGAAGCCGCCGCCGAAACCCCGGCGCTGGCGGCGCATCGTGAATTCCCCGGCGACCGCCCGAGCGTGACCATTCTGCTGCGCCGGTTGGACCCGTTCAGCCTGGGGCAGTTGGTGGCGCTGTATGAGCACAAGGTCTTCACCCTGGGCGCATTGTGGGGGGTGAACGCCTTTGACCAATGGGGCGTGGAACTGGGCAAGGTTCTGGCCGGGGCCATTCTGCCGGAACTGGAAGCTGGGGCCCCCACCCCGGGCGCGCATGATGGCAGCACCGAGGGGTTGATGCGGGAAGTGCTGCGGGACTGAAGCTGCCGCAGGGCCGATACCAACCGCAACACTTGTTCACACCACAGGCGCGGCTGAGCGGGTATTTCCGGCCCGGAACATCGGACCGGACCCATGCTGAAACGCCTGCTGCTGCGACTGCATCGCTGGGTTGCCTTGGCCTTCACCCTGCCGCTGGTGGTGGTGATCCTCAGCGGCCTGTTCCTGGCGCTGGAGCCGGCGCTGAAGGCCACCACCCCGGCTGGCACCGTGACGCTGGAGCGGCTGGAGGCGGTGCTGGCCGCCGCCGGGCCGAATGCCGGCGGCGCGCTGTTTGTGCGCGGCTATGATGGCACCGTGACGGTGGGCGGGCGCGGTGGCGCCACCTTTGCCCTGGCCACCGCCCTGCCGGCCGCGCCGGGCTGGCTGGCCGGCGCCTTCCGCACCACGCGCGGGCTGCACGAAACCCTGCTGCTGGACCTGGGCTGGCTGGTAACGGCCAGCACCATCGGCATGCTGGTGCTGGTGCCGCTGGGGCTGCTGCTGGGCTGGCCGGCGCGGCGGCACACGCGCTCTCTGGGTGGCTGGCACCGGTTGGTGGGCTGGGGGCTGCTGCCGCTGCTGGTGGGCAGCCCGCTCACCGGCCTGGCGCTGGCCTTCGGCATCAGCTTCACCCCGCCGCCGCCGCGTGACGCCGGCAAGCCGCCGCCGCTGCCCGTGGCGCTGCGCATGGTGGCGGCCCAGCACAGCCTGGATGGGCTGGACTTCATTCGCCCGGTGCGCGGCGGCGTGTGGGTGGCGCGGGTGCTGGATGGCAGCGGCACCGCCAGCACCTTGCGGCTTACCCCCACCGGGCTGGAGCCCATGCCCAACAACTGGCCGCGCCTGCTGCATGAGGGCAATTGGGGCGGCCTGCTGGGCAGCCTGGCCAATATGCTGGCGGCGCTGGGCATGGCCGGGCTGCTGGGCACCGGGGGGTTTCTGTGGGCGCGGCGGAACCTGCGGCTGCGGCGGGCCAGAGCCTGATCGGCTGCGGCGGAATCGCCGCGAGCCGTGAATCAGTCTCTCAACACCAGAACCGCAGCGGCTGCGGCGGGGGCTGGTTTGGGGTAGTCTGGCCCCGAATCGCATGACCATTCGCATCCTCCCCGAGACCACCGCCAACCGCATCGCCGCCGGCGAGGTGGTGGAGCGCCCCGCCGCCGTGGTGAAGGAGTTGGTGGAGAACGCCCTGGATGCCGGGGCGCGCCGCGTCAACGTAGTGCTGGAAGGCGGCGGGATCGAGCGCATCGTCATTGAGGATGACGGCTGCGGCATGTCGGCCGCTGACCTGGAGTTGGCGGTGGAGCGGCATGCGACCTCGAAGCTCGCCGAGGAAGGGCTGCTGTTCCGCATCGCCACGCTGGGCTTTCGGGGTGAGGCCTTGCCCAGCATTGGCGCCGTGGCCCGGCTGCAGCTGACCAGCCGGCAGGTGGGCGGCGATGCGCATGCGATCAGCGTGGAAGGTGGGCGGAAATCGGCGGTCACGCCCGCTTCCGGCGCGCCGGGCACCCGCATTGAGATGCGCGACCTGTTCTTTGCCGTGCCGGCGCGGCGGAAATTCCTGAAATCGGTCCGCAGTGAGGGTGACCACGCCATTGAGGCGGTGCGCCGCCTGGCACTGGCCTGGCCCGAGGTGGGGTTTCGGGTGGAGCATGATGGCCGCGAGGTGCTGGCCCTGGCCCCGGCGGCGCGGGATGCGCGGATTGCCGCCGTGCTGGGGCCGGATTTTGCCGCCGCCGCCCTGCCGGTGGAAAGCGTGGGCGAGACGCTGCAACTCACCGGGTTGATCGCCCAGCCGGCCTTCACCCGCGCCACCGGCAGCGAACAGCATTTGGTGGTGAACCGCCGGCCGGTGCGCGACGCCACGCTGCGCACCGCGCTGCGCGTGGCGACGCGGGACCTGATCACCGCCGGGCGCCACCCGGTGGCGGCGCTGTACCTGGAGATTGACCCCGAGGCGGTGGACGTGAACGTGCACCCGATGAAGACCGAGTTGCGCTTCCGCGACGAGGC
>CANFIE010000119.1 GCA_947446625.1 Acetobacteraceae bacterium
CAAGCTGATGAGCGATGGCGGCACGCTGTGCACCTTTGACCTGAAGGGTGGGAAGGAAGCCGCCTTCAAGTTCTGCAACGCGCTGCAACTGATCGACGTTTCCAACAACCTGGGCGATTCCAAGTCCATGGTGACGCACCCGGCCACCACCACGCATATGCGTATTGGTGTTGAGGAACGCGCCAGGCTCGGCATCACCGACGGCACCATTCGCCTGAGCGTGGGGCTGGAGGATGTGGCCGACCTGATCGAGGATCTGGGGGTGGCGCTGGACGCGACGCACTGAGGCTGGCGCCGCCCCTGCTTGGGTGGGGGCGGGCCGGTGGCCTGCGGGCTGGCTAAACCGGGGCCGGCCGTGCCACGCTGGCGGCCAGAGGAATGCCATTCATGAACCTGGAAAGCTGGGTTGCCTTCGTGCTGGCCTCGGCGGCGCTGCTGGTGGTGCCGGGGCCGACCATCCTGCTGGTAATTGGCCAGTCCCTGGGCGTGGGGCGGCGCAATGCGCTGCCGCTGGTGTTGGGCGTGGCGGCGGGGGATTTCACCGCCATGACCCTCTCGTTGGCCGGGCTGGGCGCGGTGCTGGCCAGCTCCGCCCTGGTGTTCACCCTGCTGAAATGGGCCGGCGCGGCGTACCTGATATGGCTGGGCATTGGGCTGTGGCGCGCCCCGGTGACGGCGGCCGCGGTGGCGCCGCTGGCACCCTGGCAGGCCATGCGGCAGGCCTATGTGGTCACCGCGCTGAACCCGAAATCCATTGCCTTCTTCGTTGCCTTCGTGCCGCAGTTTCTGGTGGCGGAGGCAGCGTTTTTGCCGCAGGCGGCGCTGCTGGTGGGCAGCTTTGTGGTGCTGGCGGCGTTGAATGCCGCGGGCTATGCGCTGCTGGCCGGGCGTTTGGCCGGCGCGGTCAACCGGCCCGGGGTGCGGCGCGGGTTCAATCGGCTGGGCGGCGGGGCGCTGGTTGGCGCCGGGCTGTTCACGGCCACGGCAAGGCAGGGCTGAAGCACATGGCGCAACCACGCGGCAGCCAATATTCCGAGACGACCCACGCGGTGAAGGTGAGCGTGCGGCCGCTGTTCCTGGCCGACCAGTCCGAGCCCGAGCGCGGCCATTACGTCTGGGCCTACCAGGTGAGCATTGAGAACCAGGGCGAAAAGCCGGTGAAGCTGCTGAAGCGGACCTGGCTGATCACCGATGGCCGCGGCCAGACCCAGCGGGTGCATGGCGACGGCGTGGTGGGCGAGCAACCGCTGCTGGCGCCGGGCGAGAGCTTTGCATACACCTCGGGCACGCCGCTGGGCACGCCATCCGGCTTCATGCGTGGGCAGTACCACATGGTGGAGGCCGAGAGCGGCCAGCCCTTCGACGTGACCATCCCGGCCTTCAGCCTGGACAGCCCGCATCAGGCGGGTGGGGTGCATTGAGCAAACCCCGGATGGGCCGCACCCACGCAATGGATCACCCGCGCCCTGCCCAAAGCCGGCGGGCCAGCCATGCGTGGCGTGGGCATTGCGGGATTGTGAAGGCCGCCCACATGGTGGTTGAGAAGAACGCGGCGCACAGGGCCGCCCGAGGGATCTTTCTGCCGTGAACATCCAGACGCCGCCTACCTCCCTGCTGCCCGGCGCTTCCGCCGAAACCGGCCGGCCGAGCCGCGCGGAGGCCGAGGCCGCCGTGCGCACCCTGCTGCGCTGGGCTGGCGACAACCCCGACCGCGAAGGCCTGGTGGACACCCCTGCCCGCGTCGCCCGGGCCTATGAGGAGTTCTTCGCCGGCTATGCGACGGACCCGGTGGAGTTGCTGAAGCGCAGCTTCGAGGAGACCGACGGCTACGACGAGATGGTGGTGCTGCGCGATATTCGGCTGGAAAGCCATTGCGAGCACCACATGGTGCCGATCATTGGCAAGGCGCATGTGGCGTATTTGCCAGCCGGGCGCGTGGTGGGTATCTCCAAGCTGGCCCGAGTGGTGGAAACCTATGCCAAGCGCCTACAAATTCAGGAGAAGTTGACCGCCCAGGTGGCCAATACCCTGAACGAGGTGCTGAAGCCCAAGGGCGTGGCGGTGGTGATTGAGGCGGCGCATGAGTGCATGACCACGCGCGGCATCCACAAGCCGGGCGTGACCATGGTGACCAGCCGTATGCTGGGCGCCTTCCGCGACGACCCGAGCACGCGCAAGGAATTCCTCTCGATGATCTCGGGCAGTCGGCGGGGCGAGAGCTAACCCGCCAGCGCCAATAGCGGCTCCAGCCGCTCGGCCATCAGCAGCGGTTGGGTGGAGTCTCGGGCCGGCAGGCCGGCGCGGTTGTGCCACACCACATCCATGCCCACCCCGGCGGCGCCGGGCACGTCGCTGGCCGAGCCGGCGACGAAGAGCACCTGGCTGGCCGGCAGGCCAAGCCGGGCCAGGGCGGCCTGATAGACCTCGGCCCGGGGCTTGTAGAAGCCGGTTTCCTCACTGGTGATCACGGCGTCGAACGGCACGCCCACCCGGGCGGCGGCCTGGTTGCCCAGCGGCACCGAGCAATTGGTGGCCACTGCCAGCTTCAGCCCACGGTCGCGCAGCCCGGCCCGCAGGGCAGGGGCTTCCGGCCAGGGCTGCCATTCGCCCCCGCGCGCCGCCAGGGCGGCGGCCGCGCCGGGGGCCATGGCGGTTTCGGCAGCAGCTTCCGCCACCAGGGTCTCATAGGGGCGGTAGGCGCCGCAGCCATAGGTGAGTTCCAGGTAGCGCCGGCGCCAGCGCAGGCCGGGGGCATCGCCGCCGGCCACGCTGTTCCACAGGGTCCAACTGTCCAGCAGGGCGGTCAGCAGGTCGAACATCACGGCCTGATAGCGGGGCATGGGCGGCGCCTTCTCATGTTACATAAATATATCCTTATGTCTCGTCGGTTCCTCTGGCCAGCCCCTTTCCGCCATGCTACGCGCCCCGCCAGTTTTGCTGGCAAGGACGCCGACCGATGACCGATTATGTGGTGAAGGATCTCTCCCTGGCCGATTGGGGCCGCAAGGAGATTGAGATGGCCCAGGACGAAATGCCGGGCCTTATGGCGCTGCGCCGCGAATACGGCGCCGCCCAGCCGCTGAAGGGCGCCCGCATTGCCGGCTGCCTGCACATGACCATTCAGACCGCCGTGCTGATCGAGACGCTGAAGGCGCTGGGCGCGGATGTGCGCTGGTCCTCCTGCAACATCTTCTCCACGCAGGACCATGCGGCCGCCGCCATTGCCGCTGCCGGCACGCCGGTTTTCGCCATCAAGGGCGAGACGTTGCCGGAGTATTGGCACTACGTGCAGCGCACCCTGGAATGGGCTGATGGCGGCGAGCCGAACATGCTGCTGGATGACGGCGGCGACATGACGCTGCTGGTGCATTACGGCCTGCGCGCCGAGCAGGGCGATGTGGCCTTCCTCGAGAATGCCACCAACGAGGAAGAGACCGTCTTCTTCGCGCTGATCAAGCAGCTGCTGAACGAGAAGCCGGGTTGGTTCGCCAAGCTGGCCGCCAGCATCAAGGGCGTTTCCGAGGAGACGACCACGGGCGTGCACCGCCTGTACCTGATGGCGAAGGAAGGCAAGCTGCTGTTCCCGGCCATCAACGTGAATGACAGCGTCACCAAGTCGAAGTTCGACAACCTGTATGGTTGCCGTGAGTCGCTGGTGGACGGCATTCGCCGCGGCACCGACGTGATGATGGCGGGCAAGATCGCCATGGTTGCGGGCTTCGGCGATGTGGGCAAGGGCAGCGCCGCCAGCCTGCGCAATGCCGGCTGCCGCGTGATGGTCAGCGAAGTTGATCCGATCTGCGCGTTGCAGGCGGCGATGGAAGGCTATGACGTGGTGACGATGGAGGAGGCCGCGCCACGCGCCGACATCTTCGTGACCGCCACCGGCAATGTGGACGTCATCACCTCCGAGCACATGCATGCGATGAAGCACCGCGCCATCGTCTGCAACATCGGCCACTTCGACAGCGAGATTCAGGTGGCCAGCCTGAAGAACTACAAGTGGCACAATGTGAAGCCGCAGGTGGACGAGATTGAGTTCCCCGGCGGCAAGCGCATCATTCTGCTGAGCGAAGGCCGGCTGGTGAACCTGGGCAATGCCACGGGCCACCCGAGCTTCGTGATGAGCGCGAGCTTCACCAACCAGACGCTGGCGCAGATCGACCTGTGGTGTAACCCGGGCAAGTACGAGAAGAACGTGTTCGTGCTGCCGAAGCACCTGGACGAGAAGGTCGCCGCCCTGCATCTCGACAAGGTTGGCGCCAAGCTGACCAAGCTGACCGACAAGCAGGCCGACTACATCAGCGTGCCGCAGGCCGGCCCGTTCAAGGCCGACCAGTACCGCTACTGAGCCGCCACGCGGCTTCAGCAAGCACGGCCCTTGCCCTTGCGGGCAGGGGCCGTTTTGCTTTTTGCACCTTACCCGGCGCGCTGGATGTTGCGGGCCACCAGCGCGGCGCCGAGATACAGGCCGAAGGCGGGCACCAGCACCGCCTGGGCGCCGGCCACCATCTCCACTGCCGCGCCCAGCGTGGCACCCAGCACCACGCCCACCCAGGCGCAAAAATGCGGCAACCAGGTGCCGGGTGGCAGGTCTCCGGCCAGGCCACCCACCAGGAACTGCATGGAGCGTACCAGCGTGCCGGTGAGGAAGGTGATGCCGCCGGCCGCCGGCAGCGCGGTGTTCACCATGCCCATGGCAGGCACCAGGGCGAAGAGGGCGGGCGGCACCAACCCCTCGAACGGCAGGAAGGCCGAGACGGCGAACAGCGTGCCCACCGTGGCCAGCACCGCCGGAATGCGCCAGCGCTTGGCCTTCAGGCCAATGAAGGCGCCCAGCATGGCGCCGAGCGCGAACAGCCCCACCAGCCCGGCCAGCGCCCCGGCGCGGTGCCATTCGCCACCCGCCATGGCCACGCCCAGCAAGGTGCTGTTGCCGGTGATGATGCCGATGAACATCTCATCCAGCCGCAACCAGCCAATGGCGTCCACACATCCCGCCATGGCAACCAGCGGCACCGCCGCCCACAATTGTTGTTCAGGCTTCACAACCAACTCCCAAATACTTTCCCGCGCCGGAGCGCTGGACTACACCAAAAAACCAGACCGAATTCGGAGCACCGCCCCATGACCATTGCGCATCGCCGTGCCCTGCTGGGCGCCGCTGCCGCCACCCCGGCCCTCGCGCTCCCCGCGTTGGCACAAACCGGTGCACAAACCGCGCCAGAGGTGAACTGGCGCGTCTCCTCCTGCTTTCCGCGCAACCTGGATGTGCTGTTCGGCACGGGGGATGCCATTGCCAAGCGCGTGGCGCAACTGACGGAAAACCGCTTCCGCATCCGCTTCTTCCCGGCTGGCGAGGTGGTGCCCGGCCCGCAGGTGCTGGATGCGGTGCAGAGCGGTTCGCTGGAGGGGGGCCATGGGCCGCTGTACTACTTCGGCGGCAAGGACCCTTCGCTGAACTTCTTCACCGCCATGCCCTTTGGCCTGAATGCGCGGCAGAACCTGGCCTGGATGCAGCATGGCGGCGGCAATGCGCTGTGCAACGAGGTGATGGCCGGCTTCAACACCGTGGCCTTTCCGGCCGGCGATACCGGCGCGCAGATGGGCGGCTGGTTCCGCAATGAAGTGAAGAACCTGGACGACCTGAAGGGGCTGAAATTCCGTACCGCCGGCATGAATGGCATGCTGTTCAACCGGCTGGGCGCCGTGGCCCAGGCAACCCCGCCGGCTGACATCTACCCCAGCCTGGAACGCGGCAGCCTGGACGCGGTGGAGTTCGTGGGGCCGCATGACGACGAGAAGCTCGGCTTCGTGCGGGTGGCCAAATACTACTACTTCCCCGGCTTCTGGGAGGCCGGCGCTCATCTGCACTTCATGGCCAACAAGGATGCGCTGGGCCGCCTGCCCGAGCAGTATCGCCATGCGCTGGAAGTGGCCTGCGGCGAGGCCAATGCCGATATGTTGAGCAAGTACGACCACCTGAACCCGCAGGCGCTGCGCCGGCTGGTGGCGGCGGGTGCCCTGCTGCGCCCCTGGCCGCGCGACATTCTGCAGGCCGCCTGGCGTGAGGCGCATGCGATGTACGACCAGTTCGGCGGCCAGAATGAGCGCTTCAAGCGGATCTGGACCGCTTATCGGGCCTACCGCGATGAGGAATACCAGTGGTTCCGCATTGCCGAGAGCAGCTTCGACAACTTCGCCTTCCCCGCCGCCGCCGCGGGGCGCTGAGGCATGGCCTTCCTTGCTGCGCTGCTGATGGGGGTGATCGAGGGGCTGACCGAGTTCCTGCCGATCTCCTCCACCGGGCACCTGATTCTGCTTGGCGACCTGATCGGGTTTCGCGGGCCGCCCGGCAAGGTGTTTGAGATTTCCATCCAGTTGGGCGCCATATTGGCGGTCATCATCATCTACTGGCGCAAGCTGCTGGACCTGGCGCTGCATTGCTGGCGGCCCGGACTGCAGCGCTACTACGTGATGAACCTGGGCCTGGCCTTTCTGCCGGCCATGGTGCTGGGCGCCAGCCTGCACAAGCTGATCACTGATGTGCTGTTCAGCCCCTGGGTGGTCAGCATTGCGCTGATCCTGGGCGGCATCGCCATCATCCTGATCGAGCGGAAGCGGCCGGAGCCGACCATCCATTCGGTGCCTGAGATGGGGCCGCTGGCGGCGCTGCTGGTGGGGTTTGGCCAGGCGCTGGCGATGATCCCGGGCACCTCGCGCTCGGGCGCCACCATCATCACCGCGCTGCTGATCGGCGTGGACCGCAAGGTGGCGGCGGAGTTCAGCTTCATATTGGCCATTCCCACCATGCTGGCGGCCACGGCCTACAGCCTGTTCAAGGCGCGGGCGGATTTGGCCCTGAGCGGGGTGGGGCAGATCATCATTGGCTTCGCGGCGGCCTTTGCCGTGGCGTTTTTGGTGGTGCGCTGGCTGATCGGCGTGGTGGGGCGGATAGGGTTTACCCCGTTTGGCTGGTACCGCATTGGGCTGGGGCTGCTGATGCTGGCCGTGCTGGTGCTGCGCTGAGCATGAAACACTTGCTTCACCGGGGCGGGGTCAGCATGGTCTGGCCGATGATCACTGGATTCGCCCCGATGCCGCGCCTAGCCCTGCTTGCCACCCTGCTGGTGCTGCTGGCCGCCCCGGCGGGTGCGCAGAACTGGCCGACGGAAACCAGCGTGAACAATGACGCCATTGGCGGCGCCTTCAGCCGTATGGACCGGCTGGGCGCCTACCCGGTGCAGCGTGAGGTGGGCCAGGAGCGGCGCGAGCGCATTACCGGCTGGCTGGGCGGCGTGCAGGAATGGGTTGAGGAGCGTGCCGACATGGTGGGCGACCGCGACCGCGAGGCTACCGGCTATTACCAGTTGCGCCGGTCGTGGGAGCGCGAGTGGAACCTGAACCGCTAAGGCCGAAGCTGGCCGCCCATCGGGGCGGCGCCTTCCTGTGGCCCGAGAACTCCCTGCCCGCCATTGCCGGGGCGCTGCGCCTGCCGATTGAGCAGGTGGAGATAGACATTCACGCCGCCGCCGATGGTGACCCCATTGTGGTGCATGACGCCACGCTGGACCGCACCACGGTGGCTCGCGGGCCGGTGCGGGCGCGCAGTGGGGCTGAGTTACGCGCCACGCGGATAAAGGGGGCCGAGGGCGCCACCCTGCCGGGGCTGGACGATGTGTGCCGCCTGCTGGCCCCCACCACCCAGGACTTGCGGCTGGAGCTGAAATGCGACGTGGAGGGCCGGCCCTATCCCGGGCTGGTGGCGCGGGCCGTGGCGGTGCTGGATGCCTTTGGCCTGCGCGGCCGTACCTGGCTGATGAGCTTCGAGCCGCTGACCCTGGTTGAAGCGGCGCCGCTGGGCGGCTTTGCCGGGCTGGTGCTGCTGCTGGAAAGCCGGCCCTGGCGTGGCCTGGGCCTGCCTGGCGCGGTGGCGCTGGCGCGGCATTGCGGCGCGCATGAGATTGGCCTGGGCCTGGGCGAGATGGCGCCCGGCCTGCCTGCCGCGCTGCGGGCCGCCGGCCTGGGCAGCAGCGTATGGGGCGCTAATGACTCGGCCGGGCTGCGCCAGGCGCTGACGCTTGGATTGGATGCGGTAACAACCGATGACCCGATGCTGGCCGCCGCTATGCGCGCTGGGTCTTAACGTTCATTATCCAAATACTTGGCGCGGCACATCTTGCGTGCCACTCCAGTTCCAGCGCCCGCCCGGGCGTGTTTGCCCAAAGGAAGAACCCATGTCGCTTCGCGCCCTTGCGCTGACTTTCCCGGCCTTCGCCCTGCTGGCGGGTTGCTCCCTGATCGAGCCCGAGCCGGTTGTGGCGCAGCCCGCCCCGGCCGCCCCGGTGGCCGCGCCCGCCCCGGCGCCGGTGGCCGCGCCCACCACCTTCGACGGCCGCTTTGCTGGCCATCTGGCCGGGGTGCGTGACGTGGCCAAGCGTTGCCGCGCCGTTTCCCTGCCGGCGCATGCCGTGGTGCAGGCTGGCCGCGTTACGCTGCGCCAGGGCCGCACCGCGCCGCTGCACGCCACGCTGAACGCCCAGGGCCAGGGCAGCCTGACCGGCGAAGGCGCCAGCGGCACCCTGCGCGCCACGCCGACGGCGCTGGCCGGGCAGATCACCCGCGGCAACTGCACCTTCAACGTGGTGCTGCGCAAGCGCCGCTGAGCCAAAGGAGCTGGGTGCTGCAGGCAGCACCCAGCCTTTGCTTCGCGCTGGTCAGTTCTTCAGCGCCACGGTGAACTCGGCCTCGGTCTTGGCCTTCACCTCGTCCAGCGTCACGCCGTCGGCCAGTTCAATCAGTCGCACGGCGGTTGGCCCGCGCCGGGCCAGCTCAAACACCGCCAACTCGGTGATCACCATATCCACCACGCGCTTGCCGGTCAGCGGCAGGGCGCATTCCTTCAGCAGCTTGGGCTTGCCGCCGGCGGTGTGCTCCATGAGCACGATCACCTTCTTCACGCCGGCCACCAGGTCCATGGCGCCGCCCATGCCCTTCACCATCTTGCCCGGGATCATCCAATTGGCCAGGTCGCCATTCGCGGCCACCTGCAAGGCGCCGAGGATGGAGAGGTCGATATGGCCGCCACGAATCATGGCGAAGCTGTCGGCGCTGCTGAAATAGCTGCTGGTGGGCAGGGCGGTGATGGTCTGCTTGCCGGCATTGATCAGGTCGGGGTCTTCCGAACCCTCATACGGAAACGGGCCAAGGCCCAGCATGCCGTTTTCGGATTGCAGCTGCACGTTGATGCCGGCGGGCACGTGGTTGGCCACCAGCGTCGGAATGCCGATGCCGAGGTTCACGTAGAAGCCGTCCTGCAGTTCAAGCGCGGCGCGATGCGCCATCTGGTCGCGGTTCCAGGCCATGGTCGGCGCTCCTCAGGTGGTTTCAAGCTTGCGCACGGTGCGCTGCTCGATGCGTTTCTCGAACCCGACAGGGCATTGCAGGATGCGCTTCACGTAGATGCCGGGGGTGATGATGTGGTCGCCATCAATCTCACCGGCCGGCACCAGGTGTTCCACCTGCGCCACGGTGATCTTGGCGGCGGTGGCCATCATCGGGTTGAAGTTCCGCGCGGTCTTTCGATAGACGAGGTTGCCTTCGGTATCGCCCATCCAGGCGTGTACCAGGGCAAGGTCGGCGACGATGCCGCGTTCCATGATGTAGGTCTCGCCGTCGAATTCCATCGTCGGCTTGCC
>CANFIE010000120.1 GCA_947446625.1 Acetobacteraceae bacterium
GCCGTGGTCAGCGTGCCGGCGGTGCAGAACAGGTCCTTGATCGCCAGGGGCGCACCATCCAGCGGGCCGGCCTGACCGGCGGCGCGGCGGGCGTCGCTGGCGCGGGCCTGGGCCAGGGCCTGTTCGGCGGTGACGGTGATGTAGGCGTTCAGCCGTGGGTTCAGCTTGGCGATGCCGTCCAGATGCGCCTGGGTCAGCTCAACACTGGAAATGGCGCCCTTGTTCAGCGCCGCCAGGGCGCCGACGAGGGAAAATTCGGTCGGGTGCATTGGCGTTATTCCACCACCTTGGGTACGGCGAAGTAGTCATGCGCACGGTCTGGCGCATTGGCCAGCACCTGGTCGGCCATGCCGCCATCGGTCACGGCATCCGCGCGTTGGCGCATGGCGGGCTGGGCCTGGGGGGCGCCGCCGGCCATGGGCTCCACGCCGTCGGTATTCACCGCCTGGAGTTGCTCGATCCAGCCCAGGATGCCGTTGAGTTCATTCTGCATGCGGGCAACATCGGCCTCCTCCAGCCTGATGCGGGCAAGCGAGGCGATGCGCCTTACGGTGGCGGTATCAAGGGACATTTTTTTGCTAGCGTCTTTCGCGTGCGAAGGGGCGGGACCATAACCCCCGGCATGGGCGTATTCAACCTGAGGGAACTGCGGGCCGGCTTGAAGCGTGGGGAGAGGCTGATTGGCCTGGACCCGGGCAGCCGGATTATTGGCGTGGCACTGAGCGACGTGATGCTGATGCTGGCCACCCCCTATGGCAGCGTGGCGCGGGGCCGGCTGCAGGCCAACGCCGCCGAGATTGCCGGCATTGCCCGGAAGGAGGGCGCCGCCGGCCTGGTGGTGGGGCTGCCGCTGGGCATGGATGGCAGCTTTGGCCCGGCGGCCCAGGCGGCGAAGGACTGGGGCATGGCGATAGGTGAGGCCTGCGGCCTGCCGGTGGCGCTGTGGGATGAACGCCTGAGCAGCGCAGCGGTGAACCGGGCGATGATTGCGGCCGACATGACCCGCAAGCGCCGGGCGGCGGCGGTGGATGCGGCGGCGGCGGCGTATATGTTGCAGAGTGCGTTGGATGCGAGTGGGGGTGGGGTGGGTTGAGGCTGGAGGCTGATTGTTTCGGGGGATAAGTTTCATTCGTTGCTAATTACGTATTTACCATAGTTTGTAACTACGCGATCGTTCCGTTTCGATTCTAAATTGGGAGAGCGGGGATGTCGCGGAAACCGGTGTTGGCTTTGCTGCCGATGATGATGGGGGGCTGCGTGCTCGCCGACCCGCATATGCCTTTGGCGGGGGGCAATGATTCGCGGCCCTACGAGACGATACGAAGGATTGGGTGGATCGCGGACAACACCCCAGTGCCCACCTCTGCCCGCTTCGACAGCGCGGCCGGAATCTCGCGCAATGGTTTGTTGATCGTCAGCGGCTGTGAGACCCGCCAAATGAATACGGCTGATCCTCGTCCAGGTAACCCGCCACTGGGCCTTGAGGCGCAACGAGGTCCCAACCCCGCGCGGGTGCGATGCAGCTACGGCGAGGCGCGGCAATATCTGCAGAACCGCATGGAAGCGGCGCAGATGCGCGAAACCGAGATGCGCCGCTGGGACAGCCTGGGCCGCACCGTTACCTTCGTGGGTATCGCGGGTGCGGCGGGCAATATGTTGTTCCATGGCGCCACCGCGGCCAACCTCTCCTGGACCTATCCGGCGGCGGTGGCCTACGGCGCGCATCAGGCATTCGTGCCGGACGGAGTTCGATTTGCTTACACCAACGGCGTAGCGGCACTCTCCTGCGTGGCCAACCGTGCGGACGCCGCGTGGGCCGCTGGCAACACCATTCCCGCTTTGCTCGTAGGGTTGGAGAGCGCGCGAGGCGATCTGGAAAAAGCTGTGTCAAACGCCCGAACTGGCACCCCACACACCAACGCCCGCGCTCTGCAACGTCAGCAGGATAGGGCCAAGGCCCTGGGCGATTCCCTCGACAAGGTTGTCAAGGCGATCAAGGCACTGGCGAACCCTGGCCAGACGCCGGACAACGCCCACCTGTCTGAAGTGGAACGCGAGCGGCTGCGCCTCAGCTTCGAGCAGGGCCTGGCCAACGCCGTCGTGTCCTTCACCGAGTTGACCGCAACCGCGATCAACGCCTCGGTGGACCAGGCTACCCCAACGATCGAGCAGATCCGGACTCTGGCACAGCAGATCAGCGCAGACGCCAAGCGGGACGCCAACGTGGCCACCACGTCCACCACGACGACAGGTGCCAACGACACCAAGAACACCACTCCCGCGACAACCGGTGCAGTTGCCGCCCCGTTGGCCGCAGCGGCGGCCACGCCGCAGCAACCAGCAACCGATGCCGCGGCGCAAAAGAAGAGCGCGGATTTGCAGGCCGCCTTGAACTCGGCCGCCATTGCCGCCCAGGCGCTGAAGGACGCCATGGAAACCTTCCCCAACTTCACCCACTGCATTGAGCCGCTGCTGGCCAAGAGTTCCGCCACGCCGCCTTCCACCCCGGCTGCACCGAAACTCACCCCGGATGCCAACCTCATTCTGGGTAGCGACGATAAAGAGAACCGGAGCGTGACCGTTCAGGTGAATGGCGGGGTTGGCAATTTCCGGGTTCTGCCGGTAGGGCCGCTGCCGACGGGTACGCAGGTTACCGCCGGCGCCCCCCGGCTGAGTGGCGGGCTCTCCGAATTGGTGACCGGGACCATCACCATTGTCATTCCCATGAAAAGCGCCGGCACCTTCACCTTCGCTATCCAGGACCTGAGCAATGCCCAGGCACCGGCCGCAATCCTCAAGGTCATCGTTGACTGAGGAAAGCACCCCTCCCCCTCGTCCCCGGGCGGCGCTACACCAAGCGCCGCCCCCACCCGGACGACTCGCCCTGATGTCCTTTTCCTACCCCATCCTCCCCGGCGGCCACCTGCTGGCCATCGAAGGCCTGGAGCCGCCGCATATCTCCGCCCTGCTGGAGCTGGCGGAGAGCTACGCGCTGCTCAACAAATCCGGCAAGACCCAGCGGGATTTGCTGAAGGGCCGCACCCTCATCAACCTGTTCTTCGAGGATTCAACCCGCACCCGCACCAGCTTCGAGCTGGCGGGCAAGCGGTTGGGTGCCGATGTCATCAACATGTCGGTCAGCCAGTCCAGCGTGAACAAGGGCGAAACGCTGATCGACACCGCCAGCACGCTGAACGCCATGCATTGCGACCTGCTGGTGGTGCGGCACGCGCAGTCCGGCGCCCCTGCCCTGCTATCGCAAAAGGTCAGCGCCAGCGTCATCAACGCCGGCGATGGCACGCATGAGCACCCCACCCAGGCACTGCTGGACGCCCTGACCATCCGCCGCCGCAAGGGCCGGCTGGAGGGGCTGACCGTGGCTATTTGCGGCGACGTGCTGCATTCCCGCGTGGCGCGCAGCAATATCCACCTCCTCAGCGCCATGAATGCCCGGGTGCGCATTGTGGGCCCGCCCACGCTGATACCGGCCGAGGCCGCCCGCCTGGGGGTGGAGGTATTCCACGACATGCGCGCCGGTCTGGAAGGCGCCGATGTGGTGATGATGCTGCGCCTGCAGAAGGAACGCATGGTGGGTGGGCTGGTGCCGTCTTCCCGCGAGTTCTTCCGATTTTACGGCCTGGACGCGGAAAAGCTGGCCTGGGCCAAGCCGGATGCCATCGTGATGCACCCCGGCCCGATGAATCGCGGCATCGAGATCGACAGCGCCATCGCCGACGACCCCGAGCGCAGCGTGATTGGTGAACAGGTGGAGATGGGCGTGGCCGTGCGCATGGCCGTGCTGGATGTTCTGGCGCGGGAGTTGCGGCGCAATGGTTGAGCCCTTGATCGACCGCCGCGCCGCGCCGCTGTTCATCCACAATGCGCGCCTGCTGGACCCCGCCAGCGGGCTGGATGCCCCGGGCGCCGTGCTGGTGCAGGGTGGCGTCATCACCGCCTGCGGCCCTGGGCTGACCGCGCCGGAAGGTGCCGAGACGCTGGATGCCGGCGGCGCCTGCCTGGCCCCCGGCCTGGTGGATATGCGCGTGGCCACCGGCGAGCCTGGGCATGAATACCGCGAGACCATTGCCTCGCTGGCGCTGGCGGCCAGTGCCGGCGGCATCACCACAATCTGCGCCCTGCCCAACACCACCCCGGTGCTGGACGACCCCGCCGTGCTGCAATTCGTGTTGCGCCGGGGCGAGGCGACGGGGCGGATTTCGCTGCTGCCCTATGGCGCCGCCACCAAGCATTGCGATGGCAAGGAAGTGGCCGAATACGGGCTGCTGAAGGAAGCCGGGGCGATTGCCTTCTCGGACGGCACCAAGGCCATTGGCAATGCCCGCACCATGCGGCTGGCGCTGTCCTATGCGAAGGCGTTCGGCAGCTTTGTGGTGCAGCACCCGGAGGAGCCGGCCCTGGCCGCCGGCGGCGCCGCCACCGAGGGTGAGTTGGCAACCCGGCTCGGCCTGCCCGGCATTCCCCCCGCCGCCGAGGCCATGCTGGTGCGGCGCGACATCGCCCTGGCACGCATCACCGGCGGGCATGTCCACTTCGCGCATGTCTCCACTGGCGAGGCACTGGCAGAAATCCGCGCCGCCAAGGCCGAGGGGCTGCGGGTGACCTGTGATACCGCCCCACCCTATTTCGACCTGAACGAGACGGCGATTGGCGATTGGCGGACCTATGCCAAGCTCTCGCCGCCGCTGCGGCCCGAGGCCGACCGGCTGGCGGTGGTGGCCGCCCTGGCCGATGGCACGATCGACGCCATTGCCAGCGACCACCAACCGCATGACGCCGATGACAAGCGCCTGCCCTTCGCCCAGGCCGAGGCCGGTGGCACCGGGCTGGCGACTCTGCTGGGCATTACCCTGGCCCGGGTGCATGGGCGCGACCTGACGCTGCTGGCCGCCCTGGCGCTGCTCACCAGCCGCCCCGCCGCCCTGCTGGGGCTGGATTGCGGCGTGTTGAAGCCCGGCGCCCCGGCGGATTTGGTGCTGTTCCACCTGGAACGCGGCTGGCAGGTGAAGGCCGGCAGCCTGCCGGGCAAGGCGCAGAACTCGCCCTTTGATGGCCGGGCGCTGGAGGGCAAGGTGCTGGGCACCTGGAAGGCCGGGCGGCGGGTGTTCGGCGCATGATGCAACCCCTGTTGGCCCTGCTGATCGGCTTGGCGCTGGGGTCCATCCCCTTTGGCCTGGTGCTGACCAAGGCGGCCGGGCTGGGCGATATCCGCGGCATTGGCAGCGGCAATATCGGCGCCACCAATGTGCTGCGCACCGGCAACAAGCCGCTGGCTTTCGCCACGCTGGTGCTGGATGCCGGCAAGGGCGCCGCCGCCGTGGGCATTGCCGGGTGGCTGCTGGGGCCGGTTTGGGCGCCCATGGCCGGGCTGGCGGCCGTCATCAGCCACATGCATCCGGTGTGGTTGGGCTTCAAGGGCGGCAAGGGCGTGGCCACGGCGCTGGGCACCTTCTGGGCCATTGCCTGGCCCATTGGCGTGGTGGCCTGCCTGGCCTGGCTGGCTGGGGCGGCTTTGTCGCGGCGCTCCTCGGTTGGCTCGCTCTGTTCCCAGGCGGCGGCGGCGGTGGCGGGTTTTGTGCTGCTGCCCCAGGCGGTAGCCTGCGCCCTGCTGGCCGTGACGCTTTATGTGGGGTGGCGGCACAAGACGAATATCGAACGCCTGCTGGCCGGGACCGAACCCCGGATTGGCCAGGGCAAGTGACGCCGGCGGCCGCCCTCGCCCATCTGCGGCTGGCCCGCACCGAGGGCGTGGGCAGCCAGACCTTTCGCCGCCTTGTCGCTCGCTTCGGCAGCCCCGGCGCGGCGCTGGAGGCCTTGCCGCATTGGGGCAAGGGCCGACTGAAGGCACCGGAACCTGGCCCGGTGCTGGATGAGTTGGCGGGCGTAGAGCGCCTGGGCGGGCGCTTCATCTTTCTCGGCACCCCGGAATACCCGGCCCTTCTGGCGCAGGAGCATGACCCGCCCCCGGCTTTGGCGGTGCTGGGCGACACATCCGTGCTGCATAAGCGCGGCGTGGCCATTGTCGGCGCGCGCAATGCCTCAGCCGGGGCGCGGCGCATGGCGGAGGAATTGGCCGAGGCGCTGGCCCGGGCCGGGCTGGTGGTGGTCTCGGGCGCGGCGCGGGGCATTGATGCCGCCGCCCATGCCGGGGCGCTGCGCGGTGGCGCCACCGTGGCGGCGGTGGCCGGCGGGCTGGACGTGCCCTACCCGCCCGAACACGCTAGCTTGCAGGCCCGTATGGCGGCCGAGGGCGGCGCCGTGGTGGCCGAAGCCCCGCTGGGCACCGCGCCGCAGGCCCGGCACTTCCCCAGGCGCAACCGAATCATCGCCGGGCTTTCGCTGGGGGTGGTGGTGATTGAGGCGGCCATGCAATCCGGCACTCTTATTACGGCCCGGCTGGCGCTGGAGGCGGGGCGGGAGCTTTACGCCGTGCCCGGCAGCCCGCTGGACCCGCGCTGCCGCGGCTCGAACGACCTGATCCGCCAGGGCGCCCATTTGTGCGAAACCGCCGAGGATGTGCTGGAATTCCTTCCCGAAGCGCCGCGTGACCTGCCCCTGTTCACCCCCGGCCGGCTATGGCCCGCCGCCGCCGAAACACCACCGGAGGTGGTTTTGCCGGCTGTGGGAGACTCCGACGAGGCCGCACAAGTGCTTGAACTGATAGGCGCCTCGCCGGTTTTGGTTGACGAGGTGATGCGGCGCTGCCACCTGTCCGCCTCCGTTGTCCAGGCGACCCTGCTCGATCTTGAGTTGGCTGGCCGGGTGGAGATGCTGCCGGGCAACCGCGTGGCGCTGGCCGGCTAGCCCTGATCAGGCGCGTCCTGAACCTATAGGAATCAGTAGTCCATGGACGTTGTCGTCGTTGAGTCGCCCGCCAAGGCCAAGACCATCAACAAGTACCTGGGTGGCGATTTCACCGTTCTGGCCAGCTTCGGCCACGTGCGCGACCTGCCGCCGAAGGATGGCAGCGTCCGCCCGGACGAGGATTTCGCCATGGATTGGGAAAGCGAGGACCGTGGCGAGCGCCAGGTAACCGCCATTGCCAAGGCCATGAAGGGCGCCCGCCGCTTGTACCTGGCCACTGACCCGGATCGCGAGGGCGAGGCGATTTCCTGGCATGTGCGGGAAATGCTGGGCCGGCGGGGCGCGCTGAAGGGGGTGGAGGTCCACCGCATCACCTTCAACGAGATCACCAAACGGGCGATCCAATACGCCATTGCGCACCCGCGCGACCTGGATGTGCCGCTGATCGACGCCTACATGGCGCGGCGGGCGCTGGACTATCTGGTGGGGTTCACGCTGTCTCCGGTGTTGTGGCGCAAGCTGCCGGGCAGCCGCTCGGCCGGGCGGGTGCAGTCCGTGGCGCTGCGGCTGATCTGCGAGCGCGAGGCCGAGATCGAGGCCTTCCGCGCCCGCGAGTACTGGACGGTGGAAGGCCGCTTCGCCACCCTGGCCGGGGCGCCCTTTGCCGCCCGGTTGACGCATCTGGAGGGCAAGAAGCTCGACCAGTTCGACCTGAATACCGAGGCGCTGGCCATGGCGGCCAAGGCCAAGGTGGAGGCCGGCAGTTTCACCGTGGCTTCGGTTGAGAAGAAGCGGACCCGGCGCAATCCGCCGCCGCCCTTCACCACCTCCACCTTGCAGATGGAGGCCAGCCGCAAGCTGGGCATGGGCGCGCAACAGGCAATGCGCACCGCGCAGCAGTTGTATGAAGGTGTTGAGATTGGCGGCGAAACCGTTGGTCTTATTACATATATGCGTACCGACGGCGTGCAGATGGCGCGTGAGGCGATTGCCGAGATCCGCAACCATGTGAAGGCCGAGTTCGGCGCCGACTACCTGCCCGGCCAGGCCCGGGAATACAGCACCAAGGCGAAGAACGCGCAGGAAGCGCATGAGGCGATTCGCCCGACCGATGTGAGCCGCCGGCCCGAGGATGTGGCGCGCTACCTGGATGAGCGCCAGCGCCGGCTCTACGAGCTGGTGTGGAAGCGCGCCGTGGCCAGCCAGATGCAAAGCGCCGAGTTGGACCAGACCGTGGTTGAGCTGGCCGATGCCAGCGGCAAGACCAAGCTGCGGGCCAATGGTTCCGTGATTGCGTTCGACGGTTTTTTGAAGTTGTACCGCGAGGATGAGGACGACCGCGCCGCCGATGCGCGGGCCGGCATTGCTACCACTGGCGACCCGACCGCGCAGGACGACGACAGCCGCACCCTGCCGCCGATGCGCGAGAAGGACCCGGTGAAGAAGGGGCCGGTCACGGCCGCCCAGCACTTTACCCAGCCGCCGCCACGCTATTCCGAGGCAACCTTGGTGAAGAAGATGGAGGAGCTCGGCATTGGCCGGCCTTCCACCTATGCCTCCATCCTGCAGGTGTTGCAGGACCGGCAATATGTGAAGCTGGACAAGCGGCGCTTCGTGCCCGAGGACCGCGGCCGGCTGGTGACCAGCTTCCTGAGCCGCTTCTTTGAGCGCTACGTGGATACCGGCTTCACCGCAGGGCTCGAAGAACAGCTGGACGACATTTCCGGCGGCAAGACCGACTGGAAGGTGGTGATGCGCGCCTTCTGGGAGGAGTTCTCCAAGGCGATCGACGCCACCAAGGATTTGAAGATCAGCGACGTGATCGACGCGCTGGACGAGGAATTGGGGCCGCACTTCTTCCCGATGCGTGAGGGCGCCGGCGACCCGCGCAACTGCCCGGCCTGCACCGGCGGGCGGCTGGGGCTGCGGCTGGGGCGGACGGGTGCCTTCATTGGCTGCAACAACTACCCGGAATGCCGCTACACCCGGCCGCTGATTGCCCCCGGCGCCGAGGGCGATGGCACCACCGGGCTGACCGAAGGCCAGCGCGAGCTGGGCCAGGACCCCGCCACCGGCCAGAATGTGAGCGTGCGGCGCGGCCCCTATGGGCTGTACGTGCAGCTTGGCGAGGCCGGCACCGACGACAAGGGCAAGCCCACCAAGCCCAAGCGCGCCAGCCTGACCAAGGACATGGTGCCGGACCTGTTGACGCTGGAGCAGGCGCTTTCCTTGCTCTCCTTGCCCCGGCTGGTGGGGCTGGACCCCGAGACGGGGGGTGAAATCAGTGCTGGGATTGGGCGCTTCGGCCCCTATATCAAGCTGGGCAGCACCTATCAGAGCCTGGAGCCAGGCGATGACGTGCTGACGCTGGGCATGAACCGCGCCATGGACCTGCTGGCCAAGGCTCGCGCCAAGGTGCGGCTGCTGGGCGAGCACCCCAAGGACAGGGCGCCGGTGGAGATTCGCAAGGGCCGGTTTGGCCCCTATGCGATGCACCACAAGACCATCGCCAACCTGCCGCGCGGGGTGGAGATGGAAGAGATTACCCTGGCCGAGGCGGTGACGCTGCTGGCCGAGAAGGGCAAGGAAATGAAGCCCAAGGCCGGCGCCAAGGGTGCGGCCAAGGGCAAGGCCAAGCCGGCGGCCAAGGCCAAGGCGGCTCCGGCTGCTGAGGATGCGGCGCCGAGGGCCCCGGCGCGCAAGGCGGCGGCCAAGCCCGCAGCCGCCAAGGCAAAGGCCCCGGCAGCCAAGGCCAAGCCGGCAACGGCGGCGAAAGCCAAGGCGAAGCCC
>CANFIE010000121.1 GCA_947446625.1 Acetobacteraceae bacterium
CTTCCATGGCGCTGGTGCTGCTGTTGGGCTGGGCGGCGGTGGCCCTGTTGCGCTAAAGCATGGGGCAACGAAGGAAACCGCCCATGCTCCACCGTCGCCCCCTGCTTGGCCTGCTCGGCGCCACCTTGGCCGCCCCCGCCTTGCACGCCCAATCCTTCCCCGCCCGGCCGCTGCGCCTCATCGTGCCCTACCCGCCCGGCGGCGTGACCGACATTCTGGGCCGCATTGTCGCCACCCCCATGGCGGAACGGCTGGGCCAGCAGATTGTGGTGGAAAACCGCGCCGGCGCCGGTGGCAATATTGGCGTGCAGGCCGCCATGGCCGCCGAGCCGGATGGCTACACCCTGCTGCTCGGCACTGCCGCCACCCATGGCGTCAACCCCATCCTCTACCCCAGCAGCGGGGTGGAACCAGGGCGCGACTTCGTGCCGGTGGGCAGCATCGCCAACATGGCCAATGTGCTCTCGGTGAACCCGCGCCGGCTGGACGTGCCGGACCTGCGCGCCCTCATCGCCCGCGGCAAGCAGGGCGGGCTGGTCTATGGCTCGGTGGGCAATGGCAGTTCCTCGCATCTCTGCGCCACCATCTTCCTGCGCATGGCGGGGTTTGAAGCGACCCACGTGCCCTACCGCGGCAGCAGCCCGGCCGTTACCGCCCTGCTGGCCGCCGAATACGACTTTCTGTTCGACACCACCGCCACCTCCACCAACCATGTGAATTCCGGCGCCTTCCGGGCGCTCGGCGTCTCCTCCATCCAGCGCGCTTCGGCCCTGCCCAATACCCCCACCATCGCCGAAGCCGGAGTGCCGGGCTACGACGTGCCGGTGTGGAACGCGGTATTCGTGCATGCCCGCACCCCGGCCCCGGCGCTGGCGCGGCTGCAACAGGCCTTCAGCGCCGGCATGGACGCCACCACGCAGCAAAAGCTCCGCCAGGCTTTTGTGGACCCGCTGCTGATCCC
Organism: Acetobacteraceae bacterium; assembly: GCA_947446625.1. Taxonomy (GTDB): domain Bacteria; phylum Pseudomonadota; class Alphaproteobacteria; order Acetobacterales; family Acetobacteraceae; genus CAIMOR01. Next base: position 962 of record CANFIE010000121.1, read on the forward strand.
GACCGCCGACCTGCCGCGCTGGCAGGCCAGCGAGATTGAGCGCTGGAAGCAGATGTCGCGCGACGCGCGCATCACCCTGGACTGAGGCCATGGCCAAGCCCGCCTTCGGCGACCCCGCCGCGCTGCGCCATCTCCGCAAGGACCCGGTGCTGAAGGCCGTGATCAAGCAGATTGGCCCCTGCACGCTGGAAGTGGCGGTGCGCGAACCCTATGAGGCGCTGGTGCGCAGCATTGCCCACCAGCAGGTGCACGGCAAAGCCGCCGAGGCCGTGCTGGGCCGCTTCATTGCCCTGCACCCGGACCAGCCCTTCCCCACGCCCGATCAAGTTACCGCCGCCAGCTTCGAGGCGCTGCGCGGCTGCGGCTTTTCCGGCAGCAAAATCACCGCCATTCGCGACATTGCCGAAAAGACCGCCGCCGGCCTGGTGCCCACCCGCCGCGCCGCGCAGAAGCTGAGCGACGCGGAACTGATCGAGCGGCTGGTAAGCCTGCGCGGCGTGGGCCGCTGGACGGTGGAGATGCTGCTGATCTTCTCGCTGGGCCGGCCCGATATTCTACCGGTGGACGATTTTGGCGTGCGCGAGGGCTGGAAGCACGCGGCGGGGCTGGACGAGCAACCCAAGCCCAAGGCCCTGGCCGCCCTGGGCGAGCCCTGGGCGCCCTACCGCAGCACGGCGGCCTGGTATTTGTGGCAGGTGGCCAATGCGGCCAAGCTGAAGCCCAGCGCCAAGGCCGGGGCGGCGCCTTGAGCTATTTGAGCGACTGATTCACGGCTTTCGGCGCCAGCGCCTCAGCCGATCAGGCGCTGGCCGCGCCTACAGCCCCAGCACCCGCATCGGGTGCGCCCGGCCGCGCAGCACATCCCACAGCCCAATCATGTTGCCGCGAAACCGGCCCCAGCGGTCCACCCAGGGCTCCGGCGCGGCGCTGCGCAGCAGGTTCATCAGGCAGTGCCGGCCGATGCTGCGCAGCCCCCGGTTCCACGGATAGGTGCCCTTGCGGCCCAGATACACCGGGTTCACCACCTGGCTGTAGCCCAGCCGCAGGCCGGAACCACGGCCGAACTTCACGCCCAGATGCACGCCACGCGCCGCCGGCAGCCGCCGCACGCTGCCATGCCGGCCGAGCAAACGCGTAAAATCCAAATCCTCGTACCAGGCATACAGCGGCAGGTTCTCATCCACCCGCACGCCATGCGCCCGCACCGTGGCCATGCGCACCGCCATGTTGCAGCCATAGCCATTGAAGGCCGGCACCGTCGCCAAAGCCTCGGGCCGCAGCCTATCGGCGGCCAGCAGGCGGCGGCCTTCCTCCACGCTCAGCCCCGGCCCCTTGGCGCCATCGGCAATCACCTCACCCGTCGCCACCACCATGGCGGCATCGGCGGTGAAGCAGGCCTCCAGCACCGCCAGGTATTCCGGCTGCGGCAGAAAATCATCGTCCAGAAACAGCACCACATCGCAATCGGCGGCGGCGTCCAGAATCACGTTGCGCTGCTTCGGCAAGCCCGGCGCGCTTTGCAGAAACTCGCAGCCCGGCCATACGCCGTCGCAGCCTTCCACATCGGCCGGCTTGGTGTGGCAGATGATCACCCGGTCCGGCTGGCGATTCTGCCGGTGCAACTCGGCCAGCACCTCGCGCAGCACCACCGCGCGGCCAATCGTCGCAATGCCAATCGCCAGCCTCACAGCGGCCCCCGCAGCGGATGTTCCGAGCGCATTTGCGGCAGCTTCGCCACCAACGCCGCCTCGGCGTGGCGGAATCCCGCCAGCCGGCCCCTGAAGGTGCGCCAGTAATAGGCCACGGCCAGGAAGTTGAAGGTCAGCGCCTTCAGCACCATGCCGCCCAGCGGCCGGATGAAAAACGGCAGCCACACCCCCATGCGCACACCATGCCGGCGCAGCACGAAGCCCAGGCCACGACCATAGGTCTCCGCCCGCACCGTCGCTTCGCGGGTCAGCCGCTTGTCGGGGTGCACAATGCGCAGCTCGGGGTCGTACATCGCCTTCAGCCCGGCGCGCAGGCCGCGCAGCACCAGGTCATTGCCCTCAGCGCTGCCCAGCGGCGTGCCCGGCCCCAGCCTTTCGTCGAACCCGCCCAGCGCCAGCGCCGCACCGCGCCGCAGGAACAGGTTGAACTCGATCACGCTGGTCCAGACATTTTCCTCATTGATCGTCCCGGCCGCATCCCGCCAGCGCCCACTGCCCAAACCGCCATCGGGCGAAGCGGCCGGCCCGGTGAGGATCTGCAGGCGAATATCCGTGCCAAAGGCGCCATCCACCTGGTCCAGCACGCCGGGCGGCAGCACGCAGTCATCATCCGGAAAGCCCACCAGCCCGCCGCGTGCCTGCTTCAGCCCCAGGTTGCGCGCATGGTTGGCGTTCAGCACGTCACTCCGCAGCCAGCTCAGCGCGAATTTCTGCACGTAGCGAGTGATCACCTCGGCCAGACGCTCATCCTCGTTCTGGTCCACCACAATCACTTCAAAATCGTCACGGCCCTGCGCCACCAGGCTGGCGAACAACTCGTCCAACTCCCGCACCCGCCCACGCGTGGCCACCACCAGGGAAAACCTCATGCCACGCCCTCCGCCAGCGCCTGAATGCCAGCGCGAAACGCCGCCTCGGAAAACCGCTCCGCATTCGCCCGGCAGGCTTCGGGCGCAATGCTCATGGCGGTGAAGCGCCGCACCGCGTCGCGCAGCGCCTCCACGCTCTGCTCGGCGAAGAGCACGCCGGTTTCGCCGGGCCGCACAATATCCACCGCGCCGCCCTTGCCGAAGGCAATCACCGGCGTGCCGCAGGCCTGGGCCTCCACCGTGGCGATGCCGAAATCCTCCTCAGCCGCCAGCACGCAGGCGCGGGCTTCACGCGTCACGCGCACCAACTCATCCTGGCTCACCCGGCCGCGAATCTCGATATTGCCGGCCCCCGCTGCCGCCGCCCGCACCAGCGGCATGGAAGGCCCGTCGCCACAAATCACCAGCCGCAAATCCGGCATGCCGGCAAAGGCCTCGGCCACCAATTCCACCCGCTTGTACGGCACCATGCGCGAGGCGATGACGAAGTAATCCGCCTTCTCGGCCTGCAAGGTGAAGCGCTCGGTATCCACCGGCGGGTACAGCACCGTGGCCTCGCGCCGCCAGCATTTGCGAATGCGCTCGGCGATGTAGCTGCTATTGGCCAGCAGCACATCCGGCCGGGCGGAACTCAACTGGTCCCACACCCGCATCCGATGCAGCAGCCAGCGGGTATAAGCACCCTTCAGCCCACGCTCCAGCTTCGCCTGCCGCAAGTATTGGTGCTGCAAATCCCAGGCGTAGCGCATGGGGGAATGCACATAGCTCACATGCCGCTGCCCCGGCCCGGTCAGCACGCCCTTGGCCACGGCATGGCTGGAGGACACCACCAGGTCGTATCCACTCAGGTCAAACTGCTCCACCGCCAGCGGCATCAGCCCCAGATACCAGCGAAACCGCTTGGCCGCGCCCGGCAGGCGCTGGATGAAGCTGGTCTGCACCGGCTTGCCGGCCAAAAAGCCACGCTCGCTGGCCGGCATGAAGTCACACACCGCGAAAAGGTCGGCCTCTGGCCACACCTTGATGAGCTGTTCCAGCACGCGTTCCGAGCCCGCGTAGCTTTCCAACCACTCGTGAACAATCGCGACCTTCATGCCGAATACGCTTCCAGATGGCGCAGCAAGGCCCGTGCGCCGTTGGGCCAAGTGTAGTGCCGCGCCTGTAGCGCACCGCGGGCCCGCAATGTATCGGCAAGCCCGTCCTCATCCAACAGTCGCCGCAGCGCCGCCGCCAGAGTCTCGGGCGCCGCCGGGTCAAACCACAGCGCCGCGCCGCCACAAACCTCGGGCAGCGAACCCGCCCGCGCCGCCAGCACCGGGCAGGCGCAGTTGAACGCCTCCATCGGCGGCAGGCCAAACCCCTCATACCGGCTGGGGAAAATCAGGCAGAGCGCGTTCTCGTACAGCGCCCGCAACTCGGCATCGGAAACCCGGCCCAGCGGCACCACCGCCGCGCCCTGGGCTGACTCGGCCCCGGCGAAGACCGCACCGCCGCCACCCACCGCCGCCAGCTTCAGCCCGCGTTCCGCCAGCAGCGCCGCCGCCGCGCCCTGGCCGCCCAGGTTCTTGTGGGCTGCCTTGTTGCCCACGTTCAGGGCGTACCGCCCCGGCTCCAGGCCATACTTGCCCAGCACGGCCATATCGGCGGGGGCGCGCAGAATATGCTCGCCGCCCTCGCCCACCACGCCAATCCGCGCAGGGTCTACGCCCAAATGATGCGCAATGCGTCCACGCGAAAACTCCGAGACCGTCAGCAGCAGCGCGCCGCGCCGGGCCAGCAGCTTGTGCATCAGCCGGTACCAGGTGCGGAACTGCCAGGAATAGCTCTCCGGCGTGTCGAACACCCCGGCATCATGGATAACCACCGCCTGCCGCCGGCCCAGCCGCAGCGGCGCGGTATTGCCCAGGTTGACCAGGAGCCGCCCGGCCACCGCGCCGGGCAGCGCAAATTGCTCCCAGCGCTGGCCGCCACCGCTGCCCACCTCCTGCGCCGGCAGGCCCGGAAACGGCGAAGCCCCCGCCCCCGGCGGCACCAGCAGCGCCGGCTCCGGCGCCTCGCCGGCTTCGGCCAGGGTGGCCCAGGCGCCGGTTATCTCGGTGGCAAAGCGCTGCACCCCGGAAAACCGCTGGCCGACAAAGCGGCCATTGATCGCATAGCCTCTCACGCCACCGCCGCCTTCAGCCGCAATTTCACCAATACATCGCCGCGCTCGGTCAGGCTCAAGGCCCGCCACAGCACCAGGGCAAAGCCGCCCAGCGCCAGGGCGCCGAAGCCGAGTTCAGCCGCCACTTCGCCGCGCAGCAGCGCCATGCCGGCCAGGGCCAGCGCCGCCAGCAGCAGCGGCCACACCACCCGCCGGGCCGAATCGGCCGCCACCGGATAAGCCCGCGCCGCCAGCCACAGCTTGGCCGCGCATTCGCAGGCCGCCCGCAGCGCCCAGGCCAGGGCCGCGCCCTCAATGCCCAGGCCCAGCAGCAGCGCCCCGGCGGAAAGCGGCAGGAACACCACCGCCAGCACCAGCCCCAGCCGGGCGCCGATATCAGGCCGGCCAATGGCATCCAGCAGCGCGCCGGGCGCGAAGCCGACGCAGCTGAACAAAATCCCCACGCCCAGAATCCGCAGCACCGTGCCACCGCCCTCGGCGAAGCTGGCGCCCAGCCACAGCCGCAGCAGCAATTCCGCCCCGCCCACCAGCACCAGGCAGGCCGGAAACACCAGGGCCAGAATCAGCAGGCTGCCCCGGCGCAGCAGTGCGGCGGCGCGTTCCGGCATGGTGGCGTAGCTGGCAGCCAGGGCGGGCAGCAGGGTTTGCGCCACCGCCACCGGCAGAATCCACATGCGCAGCACCAAATCCAACGGCGTGGCGTAATAGGCCACCGCCGCCAGGCTCAGCAGGCTGCCGATCAGGAAGCGGTCGGCATACAGCAGTACCTGAGACAGCGTGCCGGAAAACGTCATCCAGCCGCCCAGCCGCAGCAGCGGCAGCACCAGCCGCAGCTGCACCCGCCGCAGGCTGAAGCCCGGCAGCAAGGGCCGCACCAGCCAAGCGTAGGAAAGCGTATTGGCAAAGCGGCAGGCCACCAGCGCCAGCATCACCCCGGTCAGGTCGTCCCACACCGTCAGCACCAGCACCGGGCCAAGGTAATAGAAGATCGCTACGGGAATGCTGACCAGATTGGCCGCCTTGAACTTGTGCCAGGCCGCCAGCACGCCCCACAGCGCCGCATTCAGCACCACCAGGGGGGCGGCGGCCACCAGCACGCGCATGGCGGCAATGGCCTGGGGTTGCAGCGCGGGCGGCACGTTCAGCGCGCTTTCCACCAGCAGCGGCACGCCAAACCACAGCAGCGCGGCCACGCCAGCCGAAAAGCCAAACAGCGCCACCAGCGCGGCACCCACCAGCGCCGGCGCCGTCTCGGTCTCGCCGCGGCCGATGCGCTCGGCCAGCGCCCGGGTCAGCGCCTGGCCCACGCCGAAATCAAACACGCCAAACACCCCGAACATGGCCAGCGCCAGGGTGAACAACCCCCAACGCTCCACGCCCAATTGGACCACCAGCAAGGGGGTCAGCAGCAGGGCCACGGCCAGGGGCAGGCCCCGGCCCAGCAGGTTCCAAACCACGCCGCCCAGCAATTGGCGGTCTCGCGGCGCGGCGGCATTCGTCTCGGTCATGCGGAGGGTTCTAACAAAAGGCCCGCCCTTTGTGGGGGCGGGCCGTCAAAATCGGGCAGGAAAAGCGCAACCGGTTCAGCAGGCGCCGCGCCGGGAAAGCACCGCCATCGGCGTCCGCAGCAGAATGCGGATATCCGTCCAGAAGGAAGGCTGGCTCACATAAGCCACGTCCAGTTCCACGCGCTGGCGGTAGCTGGTCTCGCTACGGCCACTCACCTGCCACAACCCGGTGATGCCAGGGCGCACCGTGGCGTAGTGGGTGGCGGCGGCGCCGTAATACTGCTCCAGCTCGCTCTGCGTCACCGGGCGGGGGCCTACCAGGCTCATTTCGCCGCGCAGCACGTTCAGCAGTTGCGGCAGCTCATCCAGGCTGGAAGACCGCAGGAAGCGGCCAACCCAGGTGATGCGCGGGTCGTTCTTCAGCTTGCGGGTGGCGTCCCATTCGGCGCGGGCCACCGGGTCGCTCGCCAGCAGGGCATCCAGGCGAGCCTGGCTGTCCATCACCATGCTGCGGAACTTCAGGCAGCCAAACAGCTTGCCGCCCTGACCCACGCGCTGATGACCGTAGAACGCCTTGCCGCCATCCATCCGCACCAGGAAGAACAGCGCCAGAAACACCGGCGACAGCACCAGCAGCAGGGCACCAGCGCCCAGCACGTCCAGCGCGCGCTTGGCGGCCGGGCGCAGAATCTCGCGCAGCTGCGGTTGCGCACCCCCATGCGCCGCATCCAGCGCGGCACCGGCCTCGGGCGAGGCCATGCGCAGCATCGGCAGGTCCTGCATCAGGGCCGCGGCGAAGTTGTAGGCCACCGAGGACGCCTTCGGCGTCGGATCGGGGCGGAAGCCGTGGAGCGAGTCCAGGCCAGGCATGGGGAACCTCGGTAAGGGTAACCGGCACCATTCAGACGATGGGGCACCGGATCATCTCCATCACCCTTCAAACCCTGGGAGCAGCCCGGAGGCGCCCGCCAGAACCCTGGGGCAGCGGGAAGTTGCCCCCCCACCGCGCCGGAAGTGCGTCCGGGTTGGGGCGGAATTAAGGCAAGCGCCCCAAACCGGACCTATCTTGCCGCACCGTCCTGGCTTGCCAGCCCCCCGGCATGGGCCTTCACTCCCTGGCAGACATTGGGGGCTGGGGCGAATGGTGACGGTTCAGGCGCTGGATATCGCGGCCGAGGGCGGCCAGATCAACTGTCACCTCTACACCCCGCCGGGCGGCGAGGCCCGCCCCGCCGTATTGCTGCTGATGGACGCCCCGGCGATTCGCCCCGCTTTGCACCAAATGGCCCGCCACGTGGCCGAGCATGGCTATCGCTGCCTGCTGCCCAACCTGTACTGGCGCCAGGTGCGGGAGGTGAATATCGACCGCCCGGCCTTCAGCCAGGAAGGCAATCCGGAACGCGCCCGCATCTTCGGCTATGCCGGCGCCCTGACCAACGCCCACTTCCTGGCCGACCTGCCACTGATGCTGGACGCGGTGGGCGCCACCCCGGCCCAGCCCGCCGCGCTGCTGGGCTATTGCATGTCGGGCCGCTTTGCCTTGCAGGGCCTGGCGCTGCACCCCGCCCGGGTGGCCTGCGCCGCCAGCTTCTACGGCACCCGCATGCTGACCGAGGCGCCCGACAGCCCGGACCGCGTCATCGCCACCATCCGCCAGGGCCGGGCCTATCTGGCCTTCGCCGAGCAGGACAGCTTCGTGCCCGCCACCCAGGTGGCGGCGATGCAGCAAATAATGGCAGCCACCGGCATTGCCCAAAAAACTGAAATCTACCCGGGAACCCAGCACGGCTTCGCCCAACCCGACAGCGCCCACTTCAACCCCGAAGCCGCGGAACGCCATTGGCGCGCCCTGTTCGGCCTGCTGTCCCAGATGCCCGGAGGGCTGCCCGCATGACCACGCTGATCCACAACACCACCATCGTCACCGGCGATGATGCCGAAACCCTGCATTTCGACGCCGCCATTCTGCTGCAAGCCGGCGCGGTGGCCGCCATTGGTCCCAGCGCCGAAATGCTGGCCCAGCACCCCAACGCCGCCCGGGTGGATGGCCGCCGGCATCTGGTGATGCCCGGCTTCGCCAATATCCACACCCACCTGCACATGACCCTGGCGCGCGGCGTGTTCGAGGATCTTTCCCCGCCGCACAAGCCACCGTTTGAGGGCGGGCTCTCCCCCCTGCCCTTGCCGCCGGTCAGCCCCGAGGAAAACACCGTGATGGTGCAGCTCGGACTGATCGAGGCGATTCGCTCCGGCACCACCGCCTTGCTGGAGGATGCCGCCAACAATGCCTGGGCCGCGTCCGCCATCGCCGCCTCGGGCCTGCGCGTCTGCATGGCCGAGCGTGCCTGGGACC
>CANFIE010000122.1 GCA_947446625.1 Acetobacteraceae bacterium
GGGGGCAAACAGGCCAAACCACACCCCGGCATCAAAGCCCTGAATGCCCGTCAGTTCCGCCACCGTCGGCAGTTCCGGGAAAAAGCTGCTGCGCGCCGGCACCGCGCTGGCAAGGTTGCGCACCGTGCCGGCGGTCAGCGCGCCGCCCACCACGGTCAGGTCGGCCAGCATCATCTGGATGCGCCCGCCCAGCATGTCGTTCAGCGCCTGCACATAGCTCCGGTAGGGCACGTGCACGATATCCAGCCGCTGCGTCAGCTTCAGCAACTCCACGCCCAAATTGCCCGAGGTGCCGCTGCCATTGGTGCCGTAGGTCAGCTTGCCCGGCTCGGCGCGGATTTTGGCCAGCAATTCCGGCAGGGTGTTCACCCCCAGACTGGCCGGCACAATCAGGAAGAAGGGCGCCCGGCTCACCATGGCCACCGGGGCGAAGTCGCGTTCCGGCACATAGGGCGGGTTGGCCACCAGCAGCGGCACGCTGGCCATGGTGGAATTCGAGCAGAACAGAAAGCTGTGGCCATCCGGCGCGCTCCGGGCGGCGGCCTCGGCGGCCAGCACCGTGTTGGCGCCAGGCCGATTGTCGATGACGAAGGTGGCGCCCAGGCTGCGGCCCAATTGTTCGGCCAGCAGCCGGGCGGCCACATCGGCGGCGCCGCCGGGCGGAAACCCCACCAGCAAGCGCACCGGCCGCGCCGGCCATTCGCCCTGGGCTTGCGCCAAGGCCGGCATGGCCAGGGCAACGGTGGTCAGCGCCGCACGACGGCTGATGGGGTGCATGTGTTCTTTCCTCCCGCGTGCGGATGTCTCCCTGGTTAGGGCAGCACCGCCTTCAAGCTGGTTCTTACCACAATGGCGGCCGGTCCGGGGGCCTGGAGTGCGGCGGCCAGCTTCGGCAATTCACTGTTGTCATGCACCGTGGTCACCGGGGCCCGGAAGGCGCTGGCCCAGGCGGCCATGTCAGGGTTGATCAGCGTGGTGCCGCTCACCCGGCCCGGATGCGCCTTTTCCTGGTGGATGCGAATGCTGGCATAGCTGCCATTGTCGCTCAGCAGCATTTTGGTGGGCAGGCCGCGCGCCATGGCCACGGCGTATTCGGCGCCGGTCATCATTGCGCCGCCGTCACCCACGCAGCCAATCACCTGGCGGCCCGGGTGGCGCAGGCTGGCGGCGGCGGCGGCGGGCATGCCAAAGCCCATGGCGCCGCTGATCGGCACCAGCAGGCGCTGCCCCGGCTTCCACGCCACCTTGCGGTAGAAGGGCGCGCCGAATGTGCCGGCATCCAGCGTCACAATCGCATCGGGGGCGATGGTCTCCTCCACCAGCTTGGCCACCTCGGCAAAGGCCACGCCATCCGGCATCTCCCGATGCGGCACGGCGCAATCCGCCACATGCAGGGCGCGCAGCTGGGCGTTCCAGCCCTGGCGCCCGGCCGGCGCCCCGGGCTTTTCCGCGGCCATGGCGGCCAGCAGGGCGCGGGCATCCACGTTCAGCGCCAACTCGGCCGGAAACAGCCAGCCGAGGAAGCGCGGGTCCGCGCAGACATGCACCAGCCGCTGCCCGGCGGCGGGCCAGGTCCAGCCCTGGGTGGTGATGTCGGTCAGCCGGGTGCCCAGCGCGATCACCAGGTCGGCGGCGGCAAAGGCCTCGCGCTGCGCGTCCGGGTTGCGCAGGCCAAGGTCACCGGCATAGAGCGCATGGGTATTGTCGAACAAATCCTGCCGGCGGAAGGAAACCGCCACGGGCAGTTCCCAGGCCTCGGCGAAGGCGGCCAGCGCGGCACGACCATCGGTGCCGTTGTAGCCCGGCGTGTCGAAGCCATGGCCGGCCAGCAGAATCGGCCGCTCGGCGGCGCGCAGCATGGCGGCCAGCTGCGCCACATCGGCGGGCGCGGGCGGGGCGGAGCGGGGCAGGGTCGCCGGCATCAGCGGCGCGGCGCATTGCTCGGCCAGCACATCCTCGGGCAGGGAAAGCACCACCGGGCCGGGCACGCCGCCCATGGCAACGGCATAGGCGCGGGCGATGAGTTCGGGCACTTGGTCGGGGTTGGTGGCTTCACCCACCCATTTGGCCACGCCACGGAACATGTTGGCGTAGTCAATCTCCTGGAAGGCATTCCGCCGCAGGTCGCGCTTCTCAACTTGGCCAATCAACAGGATCAGCGGCACGGCATCCTGTTCCGCCGTGTGGACCGCAATGCTGGCATTGCAGGCGCCGGGGCCACGCGAGACCAGCACAACGCCGGGGCGGCCGGTCAGCTTGGCATCGGCCACGGCCATGAAGCCGGCGCCACCTTCCGTGCGGCAGGTGACAAGGTCGAGCCGGTTATGCGCATGCAGCGCGTCCAGCAGGGCAATGTAGCTCTCTCCGGGCACGCAGAAGGCGCGGTCCACGCCTTGCTGTGCCAGGAATTCAACAATCATCTCGGCGGCGGTCGACATGGGACGTTCCTGTTTGGCGCCCACTGCCTACCGCCGGTTTCGGCCGGCGCCAAGCGCCTCAGCGGTGGTACACGTCCACGGTCGGGTGGATGCTGACCACCTGCACGCCGCTGGCCACCACATGGGTGTGGATCTGCGCCACCCGGCTGCCCGAGGTGGAGAGCCGCCAGGAGCAGTCATAGCCGGCATAGGTGCGGATATCGGGCTGGCAGGTGAAGCCGCCGCGCTCCATGCGGGCCATCAGCGACACCAGGCTGGTGCCCGGCGGGTGCTCGGCGTTCAGGTCGCGGGCCAGCGCCTGGGTGCCAAGCCGCGAGCCGAGGGAGATGTAGCGCTCGAACTGACCGGCATCCATGGTGTTGCTGTAGGCGTTGCTGGCCCAGGAAAGGGTGGCGACGGCACCGAACACGATGGCGGTGGCGAGGGCGGCAACACGGGTGTTCCGCAGGTCGGTCTTGGAAATGCGCATGGTCGTGGTTCCTATCTTCGGGGGGGAGAAGGGAAAGAGGATGGGTGGACGGCGAAAGCGGTGGCTCAGCTGCCCGAAAGCGAGCTGTTGATCTGGGCGGTGTTCTGCTGGGCGTCGCGGCGGGCATTGGCCGGCGGCGGCGCCGTCACCTCGCTCAGCACGGTGCCCTGGGTGAGGATGCGGGCCTGCAACTCGGCCACGCGGTCAAACAGCAGCGGGCGGCGATAGACGCAGTCATAGGCGCCGGGCACGCCCAGGTTGGCTTCGCACTGGAAGCCGCCCTGCTGCATCCAGGCCAGCAGCGCGCCGGCATTGTGGCCCTGGGCCTGGCGCTTCATCAGGTCCTGGCGCAGCGCGTTCAGGCCGTCGGTGGTGCGCAGATATTCGTTGAACATCGGCCGCATCGGCTGCGGTGCCGGCTGGTGCGCGGTGACCGCATAGGCGGAAACCGCCGTGAACAGCAGGCTCATCGAAGCGCCTGCCATCATGCAGGTTCGCACTGTATCGGCGTGGGACTTGCGTGCCATTTTGCTCTCCTCACGGGTAAATCTCGTGAGGCATTGCTACCAATGGGCGTGTCCGAATGCTCGCCTAGTGCTGTCGCGTGTTGTCTTGCGGTTGTGTTGCAAGCTGTCGGCGGAATGTCGCCGGATGCTGAAATTCCAGCTTAAAGCGGCGGTGTTTCGCTGACAAAACTGACCACCAGCGACAGAACCCGGTTCTGCGTGGTGGCTATCACAACCTGGGCGTGCAGCTGGTCCCGCCCGCGGGACTGCAACCGCGCGTTGCAAAGCCAGGCCTGGTCCGGGTTGGGCGGTGGCACACAGCGCATGCCCATGGTGGTGAGGCGATGCACCAATGGCGAAACCGGCGTGCCCAGCGGGAATTCCGCTGTCAGGTCACGCCCCAGCGCCGCTTCCCCGGCCGAGGCACCCTGCCGGGCATAACGGTCCAGCGGCCCCTTGGCGGCGGGTTCGTTCAGCAGCCAGGCGCTGAGACCAACCAGCAACAGGATGCCACCGCCCACCAGCGAGGCCTTGCGCATGGTGCCTGGTTCCCAGCCAAAACCACGGTTTGCCGTGGTTTCAGCGGGCTTCTTGCCAGGCAGCTCAGCCACGGTTGCGCCGAATGAGCCGGCCCGGGGCCGCCCCTGTCATCCCCGTGTCGCCGACATAGGTCGAGACCCCATTGGTCCAGACCTGCTCAATCCCCTGGCTCGGGATGGTCGGCTGCTCGAAGGTGGCGCGGTCCAGCACGGTATGCGGGTCGAACAGCACCAAATCGGCATAGGCGCCGGTGCGAATCACGCCGCGGTCCACCATGCCGAACAGCTCGGCGGTGCGGCCTGTCATCTTGTGCACGGCCGTTTCCAGGCTGAACAGGCCCAGGTGGCGGCTGTAATAGCCCAGCACCCGTGGAAAAGTGCCCCACAGCCGCGGATGCGGGAACACGTCATGCGGAATGCCATCCGAGCCGATGACGCTCATCGGGTGCGCCATGATCCGGCGGACATCCTCCTCCTCCATCTGGAAGGTGATGGCCCCGGCGGGCAGCAGCTTCTCGGCGGCGGCGCGCAGGTCGGTGTTCCAGCCCCGGGCGATATCGGCCAGGTCCTTGCCCGCCATCTCCGGGAAGGGGTTGGACCAGGCGACAATCACCCGCAAATCGTCGCGCAGCCGGTCCGGCATCAGCACCGTGGAGCCGGCCGGGTAGGGATACACGTCAAACGCGATATCCTGCGTGCGGCCGAATTGCTCCAGCAGCGCCAGGGTCTGCGTGCTGCGGCCGTAATTCTCGGGCATGGAGCATTTGTGGTGGCTGATATGCACCTGGATGCCCAGCCGGGCGCCGATCTTGGCGGTTTCCTCAATGCTGGCGCAGACCGCGTCGGCCTCATCCCGCATATGGGTGGTGTAGAGCCCGCCGGCGGCCTTCAGCGGCTCGGCCACGGCCATCACCTCGGCGGTGGTGGCATGCATGTTGGGCTTGTACCACAGCCCGGTGGAGAAGCCGCTGGCGCCGCTGGCCATGGCCTCGGCCACATAGGCGCGCATGCGGCCAATCTCGGCATCGGTGGCGCCGCGCGTCAGGCAGGCATCGCCCATCACCAGGGCGCGCAGGGTCTGGTGGCCCACCAGTGCATAGGTGTTCACCGCCGCCGGGGTCTGCTTCAGCGCCTCGGCATAATCGGCGAAGCTGTCGAACAGGAAGTTGGTGTCATCGCCCACCAGGTCCAGCGGCGGCGGTGGCCGCTTGGCGAAGCGCCCCGGCGAGATCGACACGCCGCAATTGCCCACCACCACGCTGGTAACGCCCTGGCTGGACTTGCAGGTCAGGCAGCCCGGGCCGCACAGCACGGCGCGGTCGTCATGCGTGTGCGCGTCGATGAAGCCGGGCGCCAGGGCGCGGCCGGTGGCGATGATTTCCTTGTCGGCCGAAGCGGCCGAAAGGTCACCCACGCCGACAATGCGGTCGTTGGTCACGCCCACATCGCCGGTAAAGCGCGGGGCGCCGGTGCCATTCAGAATGGTGGCATCGCGGATGATGAGGTCGCAGCGGAGGGCCATGGTCAGACATCCACCCCATAGGTTGCCTTCGCATTGGCGGCGGTAATCAGCCCATCCGCCACATCCTGCTTCACCAGCGCCGGGTCGCGCTCGGCCGGGTTGCCCATGCCGCCGCCGCCGGGCAGGTGCAGCACCAGCCGCCGGCCCTTGGGAATAACCTGAAAGCCCTTGGTCCGCAGCACGGTGCCATTGGCGTCGTTCAGCCCCACCCAGCCGGCGGCGCCATTGCCACCGCCTTCGCGGCCCTTCGGCGGATTGGCTACGCGGTCAAAAATCGCGTTCACCGCGAATTCCGCCTCGTTCTTGCAGCCCACCACCATGGTCTGGCCAAAGCCGCCACGCGTACGGCCAGGGCCAGCGCTGTCGGGCCGCAGCTGCTTTTCCCAGAAGATCACGCTCGCCACATTCTCGGTGGCTTCCACCGGCATGGTGCGCACGCCGCTGGGGAAGGCAATGCCGCTCAGCCCGTCCTTCGTTGGCCGCGCGCCCGTGCCGCCGCTGTTGAAGGTGATGACCTCGAAATCCTCAACCTCGGCCTGCTGGCCGGAAACCTGGCTGCCGCCGCGCAAGGGCGGGTTCCACAGGCAGGAACTGCCCTCGGCATTCACCCGGCTCGGCACCGCCTGGTGCAGGCAGCCCATCATCAAATCCGGCAGCAACTGCCCCACCACATGGCGCACGCTCACCGGGTAGGGGCGCGGCGCGTTGAGGATGCAGGTATCCGGAATTTCCATGATGAAGGGCGACAGCGAGGCCCAGTTGTTCGGAATCTCCGGTGCCACCACGCACTTGATGCCGAAGCACGAATAGGCCCGGCAATAGGCCGCCGGCACGTTGATGCCGCGCCCGCTGAAGCCCGAGGTGCCGGCATAGTCCACCACGATCTTGTCGCGATGGATGGTCATGGCGGCATGCACCGTCACCGGCGATTCATACCCGTCCGAGGTGATCTGCGCCTTGTAGGTGCCGCCCGGCAGCTTCTCGATTTCCGCCAGCGTCGCCTTCAGCGAACTGTCAAAGATGTAGCTGGCCAGCGGGTCGAGACTATCCATCTCGAACTCGTCCATCATCTCCACCAGCCGCTTGGCGCCGGCATCATTGCAGGCGCACAGGCTGTAGATATCGCCTTCCAACTCCACCGGCGTGCGGCTGCCGGCGCGGATGAAGTCGAAGAAGGTCTCGTTCGGCGTACCCTGGTCGAAGCATTTGACGATGGGGATATACAGCCCCTCCTCAAACACGCTGCGGCCCTCCGGCCCCATGCCCAGACCGCCGATGTCAATGATGTGCGCGGTATTGGCGAACAGCCCGACGCACTTGCCCTTGCGGAAGGCGGGCGTGACCACGGTCAGGTCGTGCAGGTGCCCGGTGCCCAGCCAGGGGTCGTTGGTGATGTAGTGGTCGCCCGGCTTCATCCCCGCCACTGGGAATTTGGCAATGAAGTGCCCGACGCTTTCCATCATCGAATTCACATGGCCGGGCGTGCCGGTCACGGCCTGGGCCAGCATCCGCGCGTCCAGGTCAAAAATCCCGGCGGAAAGGTCACCGGCCTCGCGCACCGTGGTGCTGAAGGCGGTGCGGATCATGGTCTGCGCCTGCTCCTCCACCACCGCGATCAGGCGGTTCCACTGGATTTGGCGTTGGATGGTTGTCAGGGCATCGCTCATGCCACGCGCTCCAGTTCAAGGTAACCAAGGCCGTCCATGCGGCAGGTCCAGCCGGGGCCAACCAGGGTGCTGGTCTCGGCCTCGGCCACAATGCAGGGGCCGGGCACGGTGCAGCCAGGCGCCATGCTCTCGCGGTCATACACCGCCCAGCCCGTCACCGTGCCGCTGCTGGTATCGCGCACCTGCTGCACGCGGATCGGCGCCGGGGCAGAGCTGTCCTCCACGTCGGCCACCGGCAGCACCGCCGGCACCTCGGTTGCCACTGTCACGGCAAAGCTGAGGATTTCCACATCGCTGCCCGGCACCGGCCGGTCATAAAACCGGGTGTACTCGGTATCATACAGCGCCCGAATGGCCACCACATCGGCCTCGGTCAAATCCCGCGGCGGCAGCGCCACCGAGATTTCATGCC
The DNA here is from genome assembly GCA_947446625.1 of Acetobacteraceae bacterium. GTDB lineage: Bacteria > Pseudomonadota > Alphaproteobacteria > Acetobacterales > Acetobacteraceae > CAIMOR01. Next base: position 7,554 of record CANFIE010000122.1, read on the forward strand.
CCTGGCCAACATAACGCATGAAGGCCAGCCGATGCTGCACCGTCGGCTGGTCAAACGCGCCCTTGGCCACAATGGCGGAAGCCTCGTTGGCCATGCCGGCCAGCAGCGCATTCACCGCCGGCACGTCAAAGCTGGCGAAGCGCTGGTACAGGCTCTTCACCACCTCATAGGCCACGGGTGCGCGCAAAAAGCCGATGGCGCTGCCCACGCCGGCACCGCTCGGCACCAGCATGCGGGTCACGCCAATCTTCTCGGCCACGCGGTAGCCGTGCACCGGCCCACCGCCGCCAAAGGCAATGATGGTACGGCCGCCATAGCCCTTGCCGCTCTCAATGGCGTGCACGCGGGCGGCGTTGGACATGTTCTCGTCCACCATCTCCACCACGCCCAGGCCGGCCATCTCTGGTGAAAGCCCCAGCTTCTCGCCAACCTCGGTGGCCAGCGCCTTCAAGGCCGGCTCGGGGTGCAGCCGCATGGCGCCGCCGGCAAACTTCTCGGCGTCGTAGCGGCCCAGCGCCAGGTTGGCGTCGGTCACCGCCGGGCGGGCGCCACCACGGCCATAGCAGGCCGGCCCGGGCGAGGCGCCGGCGCTTTCCGGCCCCACCTGAATGCGGCCCATGCTGTCCACCTGCGCCAGCGACCCACCGCCGGCACCAATCTCCACCATCTCGATAACCGGAATGCGCAGCGGCAACCCGCTGCCCTTCTTGAAGCGGCCCACGCGGGCCACCTCAAAGGTGCGGCTGGCCTGCGGCTGGAAGTCGTCGATCAGGCAGACCTTGGCGGTGGTGCCGCCCATGTCGAAGCTCAGCACCTTGTCCAGCCCGCGTTCCTTGGCGACATGCGCGCTGAAGATGGCGCCGCCCGCCGGGCCGCTTTCCATCAACCGAATGGGGAAGCGCGCCGCCGTCTCCAGCGTGGTCAAGCCGCCGCCCGACAGCATCATGAACAGCGGGCAGGCCACGCCCATGGCGCGCAGCCCGGCTTCCAGCCGGCCGAGATAGGTCGCCATCAGCGGCTGCACATAGGCATTGGCGGCGGTGGTGGAAAACCGCTCCCACTCGCGCATTTCCGGCGAAACTTCCGACGACAGGCTGATGGGCACGGCCGGCCACAGCCGGCGCACGATGGTGCCCGCCAGGCGTTCATGCGCCGGGTTCACGAAGGAATGCAGGAAGCCGATGGCAACGGCTTCCACGCCCTCGCGCATCATGAACTCAACCTGCTTTTCCACCGCGGCTTCGTCCAGCGGCAGCAGCACGCGGCCGGTATTGTCCAGGCGCTCCCGCACCGGCAGGCGCAGGCGGCGCGGCACCAGCGGCTGCGGCAGCTCGATGTTCAGGTCGTACTGGTCGTAGCGGCTTTCATTGCCCAGGGCCAGAACGTCGCGGAAGCCCTCGGTGGTCAGCAGCGCGGTCTTGGCGCCCTTGCGCTCAATCACCGCATTGGTGGCCAGGGTGGTGCCGTGGATCAGCAGCACCAAATCCGCCGCCGCCAGCCCGGCCTTGGCGAGAATGGCGCGCACGCCGTCCAGCACGCCTTCTTCCGGCGCGTGCGGGGTGGTGAGAACCTTGGTGGTCCAGCGCTGCTCGCCCAGCTCAATGGCCAGGTCAGTGAAGGTGCCGCCGATATCAACTGCCAGACGAGCGCTCACGCCGACAACTCCGCCGCCCAACGCTGCGCCACTGCGCAGGCCTTTGCAAAATCTTCCATTCGCATCGCTTCCTTAGGGTTGTGGCTGCCATTCTGGTTTCGCACAAACAACATGCCAGAAGGCACGCCGGCCTGGGCAAAGGCCACCGCGTCATGTCCGCCGCCGCTTGCCATGCTGCGGAACGGAATATCCAGGGCCATGGCGGCCCGCTTCAGGCCATCCTGCACATCAGCATGCATCAGGCTGGCCGGGCTGCCGGTCTGCAGGCCCAAATCAAACGTCACGCCGCGCCGTGCCTCAATCTCGGGCACCTTCGCGGCCAGCACTTCGAATA